>CANQJX010000015.1 GCA_947624335.1 uncultured Marvinbryantia sp. | reverse complement strand
CCAGGCTGAGCGCTTGTGCGCGCCAGAGATTTGCGGTTCATCAGCGCATTGATCAGCGACGACTTGCCTACGTTTGATTTGCCTGCAAAGGCAACCTCCGGTTTTTCGTTGGCGGGCAGTTGGCTGGTAAACCCGCATACATTCTCAAGTTCCGCGCTTTTGATCATCATTGCCCGCATTCTCCTTTCTCTGTACCTCCGTCCGCCGCTTACTTTTTATTTTTCCGGCCCGTCCGCTTTTCCATTGGCGAAGCGGCCAGCGCGCCGGGGAGGATGTCTTCCATCGTCTCCGCATAGCGGATCTCCAGACCTTTTTTGATTTCTTTTGCAATTTCTTCGATGTCCGTCCGGTTCTTTTCCGGTACAAATACCGTTTTAATGCCGGCGTTTTTCGCCGCCAGAAGCTTTTCTTTCAAGCCGCAGATGGGAAGCACGCGCCCGCGCAGGGTAATCTCGCCGGTCATTGCCACGTCCGCGCGCACGGGAATCCCCGTGATCGCAGAGATCATCGCCGTCGCCATCGTCACGCCCGCGGAGGGGCCGTCCTTGGGCACCGCTCCTTCCGGAATATGAATATGAATATCATGCTTGCGGAAAAAGTCTTCCGCTATATGATACTCCGCGCTTACCGCCCGTATGTAGCTGATCCCCGCCTGCGCCGATTCCTTCATCACGTCGCCGATCTGGCCCGTCAGATGAAATTCTCCTTTTCCCGGCATGACGTTTACTTCCACCTGCAGCGTTTCGCCGCCCACGCTGGTCCACGCCAGCCCGCGGACAATGCCGATTTCGTTGCTGCCGTTTAATTGCTGGATGGTATAACGGACTTTGCCCAGATATTTCGGCAGTTTTTCTTCCGTAACGCGGACGGTTTTCTTTTTGTGTTCCAGGATCTCACGCGCCGCCTTGCGGCAGATCTCGCCCAGTTTGCGCTCCAGCGAACGTACGCCCGCTTCTTTTGTATAGCCTGTTATGATCTTGCGGATCGCCGCGTCGGAAATCGAAATACGCTCCGGCGTCAGTCCGTTGCGCTCCACCTGTTTCTGCCAGAGATGTTCCTTTGCGATATGGAATTTTTCGTTTTCCGTATAACTGCTGACCTCAATCAGTTCCATGCGGTCGAGAAGCGGCCGCGGGATCGTCTGCACGTCGTTTGCAGTGGCAATAAACAGCACTTCCGACAAATCCAGCGGAATCTCCACATAGTGGTCGCGGAACTTATTATTTTGTTCAGAGTCCAGCACCTCCAGCATGGCGGAAGCGGTATCGCCGTTATAATCGCTGCTGAGTTTGTCGATCTCGTCCAGCAGCATCAGCGGATTTTTCACGCCCGCCAGTTTTAAGCCGTTGGCAATTCTTCCCGGCATCGCTCCGATATAAGTCCTCCGGTGCCCGCGGATCTCCGCCTCGTCGCGCACGCCGCCCAGGCTTAACCGCACATATTTTTTGTTCAGCGCGCGGGCAATCGATTTGGCGATGGAAGTTTTGCCTGTTCCGGGCGGCCCCACCAGGCACAGAATCGGGCTGTCGCCCTTCTTTGTTAAAATCCGCACCGCCAGAAATTCCAAAATACGCTCCTTCACCTTTTCCAGCCCGTAGTGATCGGCTTCCAGAATCGCGCGCGCACGCTCCAGGTCTTTGCTGTCCCTGGACGTCTTATCCCATGGCATTTCCAGAAGAATCTCGATGTACCCGCGGATGACGGAAGCTTCTCCCGAATACATGCCTGCGCTGCGGTAGCGGTCGATCTCTTTTTTGATCTTCTCCTTTACCGCGTCCGACGCTTTTAATCCTGCCAGTTCTTCTTCAAACAGATCCGCCTCGTTTACGTTGTCTTCTTTGAGTTCCTCGCGAATCAGCTTCATCTGTTCGCGCATATAATATTCCCGCTGGTTCTGGTCGATCCGCTCTTTGACCTTCTCCTGCAGCTCCTGCCGGAGTTTTAGAATATCGACCTCTTTTTCCATAATCGTCAGCAGCAGTTCGCACCGCTCCTGCAGATCCGACGCTTCAAGCACCCTTTGCTTCTGTTCGTAATACAGCGGCAGATTCATGGCGATCTGTCCGGCCGCTTTCTCCAGGTCGCGGATTTCAAAAATCTGATGCGTCAGTTCTTTGCTCATCTTTCCGTTCACACGGCAATATGTTTCAAACGCTTCCTTTAAAGAGCGAAGCAGCGCCTCCCGCATCGGTTCCTCCGGCTGCTCTTCCTCGCCGTAAACGGCAACCTCGGCTTCCAGGAAGCCTTCCTCCTCGGTAAGATCGGTCAGTTCCGCGCGCTGCACGCCCTCCGCCAGCACGCGCACAATATTTTTCGGCAGCTTTACCACCTGTTTGATCTGTACAATCGTTCCCACGCGGTACAGATCCTCCATCACCGGGTCCGCCACCTCCGCGGCTTTCTGCGTCACCACAAACAGACGCTGCTCCCGCAGCATCGCTTTCTCCACCGCCTTAATAGATTTCTTCCGGCTGATGTCGAAATGAACGATCATCGCCGGAAGAATAGTCATCCCCCGCAGCGCTATCGCGGGGATATTCTTTATTATTTCTGTCATGCTTTTCCTCATTGACCCGTGCCGCGGGCTTTTGCCGATCAGGCGGTTTCCGCGGTCATCACTACTTTTTTGTGTGTATTGCGCACCGGGATCAGGCGTTCTTCGCTGTGAATCAGCTTCGGTTCGCCCTCTCCTGTCACCATGTCTTTGGTAATCGTACACTCCGTAATCGTCTCGTCGGAAGGTATGGTATACATCAGATCCTGCATCGTCTGTTCCATCACGGCGCGCAGTCCTCTTGCACCGGTTTTGCGCTCCATAGACTGTTTTGCAATCTCCAGTACGGCCTCGTCTTCAAATTCCAGCTTTACGCCGTCCAGTTCAAACAATTTCTGGTACTGCTTGATGATCGCATTCTTCGGCTCCCGCAAAATGCGCACCAGCGCGTCTTCATCCAGCGCGTCCAGCGAAACGACCACCGGCACGCGTCCGATAAATTCCGGGATCATGCCGTATTTGACAAAGTCCTGCGGGACAACATTTTTGAGAACTTCCCCCACATTCTTCTGCGCTTCTTCGGAAAGCGAACGCCCAAAGCCGATCGCCTTGGTATCCATACGCGTTTCAATGATTTTATCAATTCCCTCAAAAGCGCCTCCGCAGATAAACAAAATATTCGTCGTATCGATCTGGATCAGTTCCTGCTGCGGATGTTTTCTGCCGCCCTGCGGGGGCACGCTTGCCACAGTCCCTTCCAGAATCTTTAAAAGCGCCTGCTGTACGCCCTCGCCCGATACATCTCTTGTGATGGATACATTTTCGGATTTGCGGGTGATTTTATCGATCTCATCAATATAGATGATGCCGTGCTGCGCGCGCTCGATATCATAGTCGGCGGCCTGAATGATTTTAAGCAGGATATTTTCCACGTCTTCTCCCACATAGCCCGCTTCCGTGAGCGTGGTGGCGTCCGCAATCGCAAACGGAACGTTTAAGAGCCGCGCCAGCGTCTGCGCCAGATACGTTTTCCCGGAACCGGTCGGCCCCAGCATCAGGATATTGCTCTTTTGCAGTTCTACTTCCAGATCCTTGCCTGCCAGAATCCGCTTATAATGGTTATACACCGCCACGGAAAGCGCTTTCTTGGCCTGATCCTGCCCGATCACATAATCGTCCAGCACCGCTTTAATCTCTTCCGGTTTGAGCAGATTGATCTCCTCCGCCCCTTCCTGCGTGTATTCCTCCGCCAGTTCTTCTTCAATGATCTCGCTGCAGATCTCCACGCAGTCGTCGCAGATAAAAACGCCGCCCGGACCTGCGATCAGCTTTCTTACCTGATCTTCGCTCTTGTTGCAAAAAGAACATCTTATCTTGGGTTCCCCTATTCTGCCAGCCATACATACCACCCCTTTTCTGAAACCTATAAGACTCCCACCTTTGCGCAGGAGTCTTATGCCTTGTGCCGTCTTTTATCTGTTCGTAATAACCGCGTCGATCAGCCCGTATGCTTTGGCCTCGTCCGCCGTCATGTAATTATCCCGTTCGGTATCCGCCTCGATCACGTCAAGCGGCTGTCCCGTGTTCGCCGCCAGATATTCGTTGAGGCGCTTTCTGCTTTTTAGGATCTCCTCCGCCACAATCTTAATATCGGACGCCTGTCCCTGCGCTCCGCCCGAAGGCTGATGAATCATAATCTGCGCGTTCGGCAGGGCGAAGCGTTTTTCCTGCTTTCCGCCCGCACGCAGGAACGCGCCCATCGATGCCGCCATGCCGATGCAGATGGTGGACACGTCGCACTTGATATACTGCATCGTATCATATATGGCCCAGCCGGCGCTTACCGATCCGCCCGGGCTGTTGATGTACAGTTGGATATCCTTGTTCGGATCTTCCGATTCCAAGAACAAAAGCTGCGCCACAACCAGATTTGCGCTTACGTCCGTCACTTCTTCTCCCAGAAAAATAATGCGGTCTTTGAGCAGCCGGGAGTAAATATCATACGAGCGCTCCCCTCTGCTGGTCTGCTCAATTACATAAGGTACAAAGCTCATAGTCCCGTCTCCTTTACTTATACTTCCTTCGCAGAGTCTCTTAACAGGTTGACCGCCTCCTGAATTGCGAGGTCGCTCTTGATCTGCTTCAGACCCTGCTCGCCCAGCATGTCCTTCACCTTTTCGGCTTCCATCTTGTACATTTCCGCCATCTTCGCGATTTCTTCCTCTACCTTTTCCTCGCCGATCTCAAAGTTTTCCGCTTTGGCGATCGCCTCTAAGGTAAGGCTGTTCTTTATGCGGGTCTCTGCTTCCGGACGCATCTGTTCCAGAAGCTTATCCGCCGTCATTCCCGTAAACTGCAGGTACTGTTCCAGGCTTAACCCCTGCGACTGGATACGGCCGGCAAATTCTTCCGCCATCTGGCGCACCTGACTCTCGATCATCGCTTCCGGAATATCCATGGACGCGTTCTCCACCGCTTTTTCCACCGCGGCGTTTTCTTTTGCCCTGCGCGCTTCCGTTTCTTTTCTTTCCGTCAGTTTTTTCTTAAGGTCTTCACGGTATTCCGCCAGCGTATCAAATTCCGATACATCCTGCGCAAAATCGTCGTCCTCCTCCGGCAGTTCCTTTACGCGGATCTCGTTTACCCTGCAGCGAAATACAGCCGCTTTGCCCGCCAGTTCCTTCGCGTGGTAGTCTTCCGGGAAAGTTACCTTTACATCCAGTTCCTCGCCGATCTTTGCGCCGACAAGCTGTTCCTCAAAGCCCGGTATAAAACTTCCGCTTCCGATGGTCAGATCATAGTTTTCCGCCTTGCCGCCTTCAAACGGTACGCCGTCCACGGAACCGTCGAAATCCAGCTTGACCATATCGCCGTTCTGCACGGCCCGGTCGTCCACGTCGATCATACGGGAATTATTTTCGCGCTCTTTGTCCATTTCCGCCTGAATTTCTTCTTCCGTAACCGCAACCTCGGTTTTCGGCACTTCCAGCCCTTTGTATTCTCCAAGCGTCACTTCCGGTTTTACCGCCACTTCCGCCGTAAAAATAAACGGTTTTCCTTTTTCAATCTGTTCCACGTCGATCTTCGGCTGGGAAACAAGCTCCAGCCCGCAGTCGGATACTTCCGCGTCATAAGCGGACGGAATCAGTTCGTTCGCCGCGTCTTCATAAAAGATCCCCGCGCCGTACATTTTCTCTATCATCTGGCGCGGCGCTTTCCCTTTCCGGAATCCCGGGACATTGATTTTCCCTTTATTTTTCAGATAGGCGCTCTGCATTGCTTTGTCAAATTCTTCCGCGCTTACCTCAATCGTCAGCTTGACCATATTGTGCTCTAAGTTCTCTACTTTCAGACTCATCTTGGACAGTTCCTCCTTCATTTTACAGTCGTCGTTCTACTATATCACAACTTTGCAAAATTGGCTAGTATTTTTTAATAGATTATCGATTTCTTCAGATCGTCCGCCTTTTCCTGCCCAAACAGCCTCTCCACCAGTTCCAGCCCGAAATCGACCGCGGTTCCCATGCCGCGGCTGGTGGTGATATTCCCGTCTGTAACCACGCGCTTTGTTTCCACCTGCGCGCCGGTAAGCCGTTCCTCAAACCCCGGATGGCAAACCGCCCGTCTGCCTTTTAGCAGGCCCAGATCGCCGAGCACGCTCGGAGCCGCGCAGATAGCGGCGATTCCTCCGCCTTTTGCCTGCGCGGATTGCAGGAGCTTTGCCAGTCCCGCGTGCGCTCCCAGATTTTTGGTTCCCGGCATCCCGCCCGGAAGCACCAGCATATCCGCGTCCGAAAAGTCCGTCTCCTCAAAAACCGCATCCGCCGTAACCGTGATCTTATGAGAACCGCAAACGGTTGTTGTCCCGTTTATGGAAACCGTCCTGACTTCCCCGCCTGCCCGGCGCAGAAGATCCACCGGGGTCAGCCCCTCGATCTCCTCAAAACCGTCCGCCAGAAATACATAGATTTTGCTCATGAATCCCGCTGCCTCCCTTGACACTGTTTTTTTGCTTTGCTAAAATTATTTATAAATATTGTATATCAACAACACTTTACCGTCAAGATGTTGTTGGAGGAGGGATCTTATGGAGATTGAACGAAAATTTCTTATAAAAGAAATCCCGGACGATCTGGCGCAGTATCCCTGCCATACCATCGAGCAGGGTTATCTTTGCACCGAACCGGTCGTGCGTATCCGCAAGCAGGACGATTCCTGCTTCCTTACTTATAAGGGAAGCGGCCTGATGTGCCGGGAAGAATATAACCTGCCGCTTTCTATGGAAGCTTACCTTCATTTAAAGCCCAAAACGGACGGAAACCTGATCGCAAAAAAGCGCTATGTAATTCCCGCCGGATGCGGTCTGAACATTGAACTGGATGTTTTTGAAGCGCCCTTTGCCCCGCTTGTTCTTGCAGAAGTGGAATTTCCGGACGAGAGAACCGCGAATGCGTTTGCTCCGCCCGCATGGTTCGGAGAAGAAGTCACATACAACGGGAAATACCATAACAGCTATCTGAGTACCGTGCAGTTCTGACGCTGTTCCGGAAGGAGGGGTGGAAGATGCGGCAGACATTGGGGCAAAAGCTTCGTTTTCTGCGTCTGAGCAGGAAATATACACAGCAGGAGATCAGCGGTTATCTCCATCTGGAGCGGGCTGCCTACGCCAATTACGAAAGCGACCGGCGCTGCCCTTCCTGCCAAAGCATTGTCGTGATTGCTGATTTTTACGGCGTGCCTGCCGATTACCTGATCCGGGAAGAACTTCCGGACAATTCTGATTCCGCCTCCCTTGTTCTGGAACAGGTTTTAAAAGATTTCTGCCTTCTGGAACCGGAAAAACAGAAAATCATCGCACAGTATCTGCACCGCTGCGCAAAAAATAAGGTCTGACGGCAAAGCGTCAGGCCTTATTCATATACAATCTTAATCAGGGTAAGTCCCTGCGGCGGCGCCGTCTCTCCCGCCAGCCGGCGGTCGCGCGCCGCAAGCAGCTTTTCCATGTATTCCGGTTCGTAGAAGCCGCTTCCCACCCGCAGCAGGGTTCCGACAATGATCCGCACCATATTATATAAGAAGCCGTTGCCGCAGATCCGGATCCGGATCATATCATCCTCTTTTTCGATCTGCGTGCGGTAAATCGTCCGCACGGTATGCTCGTCTTCTCCCCTTTGCGTGCAGAAGCTTTTAAAATCATGTTCGCCTTCCAGACAGGCAAGCGCTTTTTTCATTTTTTCCACATCCAGCGGATAATAGTAAAACAGGGAATACAAGCGCTGCGTGGGATCCGCGAACGCGCGGTTTAAAATCCGGTATTCATACGTTTTGACCGTATTGCAGAAACGCGGATGAAAATTAGCCGGCACCTCGCGGGAATCCTGAACGCGGATATCCTGCGGGAGTCTGGTGTTTAAAGCAAACGATATCTTTTCCGCCGGCATGCGCGCCTGTGTGTCGAACACCGCCACATTCCCCAGGGCGTGGACCCCCGCGTCGGTCCGGCTTGCGCCGATCACTTTGACCGGCTCTTGCAGCAGTTCTGTCAGATGTTTATTTAATACGCCCTCTATGGTAACGGCGTTCGGCTGTATCTGCCAGCCGCTGTAATTTGTGCCGTCATAGGCAACCGTCAATTTTACTCTTTTCATACCTTTAAAACCCTGCAATCCGTTTTGCCGCATACATTGCCAGAAGATAAACAAGCAGCGACAGATATGCGGCGCCGTCCCGCCTGTGATATTGCAGCGGACGCATCCTGGTACGTCCCTCGCCGCCATGATAACCGCGCGCTTCCATCGCCATTGCCAGATCGTTCGCGCGCCGGAAGGCGGAAATAAACAGCGGCACCAGAAGCGGCACCATGCTTTTGGCTTTGCGCAGGATCCCGCCGCTCTCAAAGTCAGCGCCGCGCGCCATCTGCGCTTTCATAATCTTGTCCGTCTCTTCAAGAAGGATCGGGATAAAACGCAGCGCGATCGACATGATCATCGCCACCTCATGCACCGGCACATGAATTTTATTTAAGGGGCGCAGTCCTTTTTCCAGCCCGTCCGTCAGTTGATTCGGCGTCGTGGTAAGCGTCATCACCGAAGATCCGATAATCAGGTACGTCAGGCGGATCGCCATAAAAACGGCGGTCGTCAGCCCCTCCCGCGTAATGGTCAGCTTCCAGATCCGCACAAGCGGCGTGCCGGGCGTAAGAAACATATTAAAAAGCACCGTAATCAAAAGCAGGATCAAAACCGCTTTTAATCCCCGCACCATATAACGGAACGGCACTTTGGACGCCCGGATGACGCAGGCCAGAAAAGCCGTGGCTACCAGGTAAGCGGCAAAAGAGCGAAACAAAAACAGGGAAATAATAAATACCAGGGTTGCCACCAGTTTCGTGCGCGGATCCAGGCGGTGAATGACGGAATCCGCCGGATAATATTGTCCGATTGTGATATCTCTGATCATTTTATCCCCTTCCCGCCATGCAGCGCAGGATGGACTGTTTTGCCTCGTCAATCGTCGTGGCGCAAAGATCCACATCCATACCTCTGTTCTTCAGTTCCCGCATCACATAGGTTACCTGCGGAGCCGCAAGCCCGATCTGCTCCAGCTCCCGGTCGTGTTCAAACACTTTTTTCGGCGTATCGTCAAAGCGCACGCGCCCTTTTTCCATCACGATAATACGCTCCACATATTTCGCAATGTCCTCCATGCTGTGCGATACCAGCACCACGGTAATGCCGCGCTCCGCGTGCAGCCGGGCAATCTGTTCGAGAATGTCGTCCCTGCCGCGCGGATCCAATCCCGCCGTCGGCTCGTCCAGAATCAGCACCTCCGGCTGCATGGCCAGAATCCCGGCAATCGCCGCGCGCCGTTTTTGTCCGCCGGAAAGTTCAAACGGCGATTTTTTAAAATATTTTTCTTTTAAGCCTACCTGGCGCAGCGCCTCGTAAGCGCGTTTTTCCACTTCTTCTTTGGGCAGTCCCAGATTCTTTGGCCCAAAACAGACGTCGGTAAAAACGTCCACCTCGAACAACTGGTATTCGGGGTACTGGAACACCAGGCCCACGCGGCTGCGCAGATCTTTCATCACATAATTTTCGGCGTAAATGTTTTCCCCGTTATAATATACCGTTCCCTCGGTCGCTTTGATCAGGCCGTTCAGATGCTGGATCAGCGTGGATTTGCCGGAACCCGTATGCCCGATCACGCCCGCAAACTGCCCGTCGGGCAGTTCCAGATTGATGTCCGTGAGCGCCTGTTTTTCATAGGCGGTTCCCTGGCTGTATATATAGTTTAAATGTTCAATCTTAATGGACATTGCTTTTCAACCTTTTTTGCTTTCTGTATGATTGACAAGCGGTGAAATTGCGTCCGCCAGCTCTTCCACCGTAAGGATCCCTTCCGGAATGGGAAGCCCGCTCTTTCTCAATTCGTGCGCCAGCATGGTTACCTGGGGCACGTCCAGACGGTGCGCTTTTAATTCTTCTACGCGGGAAAAGATTTCCCGCGGCGTTCCCTGCATCAGAATTTTTCCCTGGTCCATCACGATCACGCGGTCCGCTTCAATCACTTCTTCCATATAATGTGTGATCAGTATGATGGTCACCTGTTTTTCGCGGTTGAGCTTCTGCGCGGCGCGGATTACCTCTTTTCTTCCCACCGGATCCAGCATCGCCGTCGGCTCGTCCAGCACAATGCACATCGGCTCCATGGCGACCACGCCGGCGATGGCTACGCGCTGTTTCTGCCCGCCGGAAAGACGGTTCGGCGAATGTTTCCGGTATTCCCACATATCCACGGTTTTTAAGCTGGCTTCTACGCGCTGTTCGATTTCCCGCGGGGAAACTCCCATATTTTCCGGACCGAACGCAACGTCTTCCTCCACCACGGTGCCGATAATCTGATTATCGGGGTTTTGAAACACCATTCCCGCTCTCTGGCGGATGGCGTCCAGTTTTTCCGCGTCCCTGGTATCTAAGCCGTCCACATAGACGGTTCCCTGGGTGGGAAGCAGGATCGCGTTCAGATGCTTTGCCAGCGTGGATTTGCCAGAGCCGTTATGCCCCAGGATCGCAATAAACTGTCCCGGACTGACATCCAGGTCCACATCGTCAACAGCGCGGCAGCTTACCTGCGTTTTGCCGTCTTCGTCGATCTTTTGATAATCATGCGTTAAATGTCTGGTTTCAATGATTCCCATGGAACGCTCTATCCTTTCTGCCGGCAGGAAAGCCTGGTCAGGTGCAGAATTTCTTTTTTCAGTTCCGCGCTCAGATCGCTTGGGATCATCCGCCACTTCCAGTTGTTCCCCAAAGTGGACGGAAAATTCATGCGCGCCTCTTTGCCCAGCCCTAGATAATCCTGGAGCGGAATGATGCAGATATCCGCCACGCTGAGCATGGCAAGGCGTATAAAGTCCCAGCGTACCTTTTCCCGCGGCGTCCCCGCGTTGTTCATATAGTCGTGTACAAATGCAAGCGTCTTTGGATCCAGCCCGTCGTACCACTGCATCAGCGTTTCGTTATCGTGCGTACCGGTATAGACCACGCAGTTCTTTTCATAATTGTGCGGCAGATAGTCGCTCTCCGGCCCTTCCTCAAACGCAAAGCCGAGTACTTTCATATTGGGATAGCCGCTGTCTTTTACCATCTGGCGCACGGACCACGTCATCAGCCCCAAATCCTCGGCAATCACATCCTTATGGCCCAGACGGCGTTCCAGCGTGCGGAACAGTTCGATGCCCGGTCCTTTTTCCCAGTGTCCGCCCATTGCGTTTTGATCCCCATAAGGAATCGAATAATATTCGTCAAATCCGCGGAAATGATCGATGCGCACCACATCATACAGGCGGCTGCACTGCTCCATACGCCGTCCCCACCAGTCATATCCCTGCTCCCGGTGTACGTCCCAGCGGTACAGCGGGTTCCCCCAAAGCTGCCCTTTGTCGGAAAACGCATCCGGCGGGCAGCCTGCAACCGCCGTAGGTTTGCGGTCCGCATCCAGTTGAAACAGGTGCGGATGCGCCCATACGTCCGCGCTGTCCAGCGCCACATAGATCGGGATATCGCCGATGATACGGATACCCTTATCGTTGGCATATTTTTTCAATTTTGTCCAGTGCCGGAAAAACTGATACTGCAAAAATTCATAAAACGTAATCTCTTTTTCGCATTTCTCATAGTAATAATCAATCGCGTTCCCCCATCTTAAGCGGATATCGTCCGCCCACAAAAGCCACGAAGCGCCGTCAAAGCATTGTTTGACCGCCATAAACAGCGCGTAGTCTTTCAGCCACGATTGATTTTCCTCTACAAAGCGCCGGAACTCCCCGTCCTGCGCGATATTGCTTCTCTGGTACGCCTTGTCAAGCAGCGCGAGGCGTCTCCGGTATAGCAGGCCGTAATCGACCGAGCGCGCATCTCTGCAGCAATCCGCTTTTTTGCATTCCTGCGCCGTTAACAGCCCCTCCCGCACCAGCGTCTCCAGGTCAATAAAATACGGATTCCCCGCAAAAGTGGAAAAGGACTGGTAGGGAGAATCCCCGTAGCTGGTCGGGCCAAGCGGCAGAATCTGCCAGTAAGTCTGTCCGGTCTCCTCCAGAAAATCCACAAACTCATACGCGCTTTTTGAAAGCATGCCGATCCCGTACGGCGACGGCAAACTGCTGACCGGCAATAAAATCCCACTTGCTCTTTTCATCTTCCTACTCCCCGTATTTCTTTATTTTCTCACATTTTTGCGCTATTTTACACGCCGCCTGTCCACCATCCGCGCAATAAACATACCGATCATCTGAATCATCTGCGCCAGAATAATCAGCAGAATCACCGTTACCAGCAGAATGTGCGGCTGCCATCTCTGATACCCGTAACGGATGGCGATATCGCCAAGTCCGCCGCCGCCGCAGGCGCCCGCCATCGCCGAGTAGCCCAGAATCGTGTTGGTGGCGATTGTGGCGTTGACGATCAGGGAAGTGCGCGCTTCCATAAGCAATACCTTCCACACGATCTGAATATGGTTGGCGCCCATACTCTGCGCCGCCTCGATTACGCCGTGATCCACTTCTTTTAAGGAGGATTCCACCATTCTTGCGATATAAGGCGCCGCGGCAATCGTCAGCGGAACAATCGTCGCCGTCGCTCCGTAGCTTTTCCCCAGAAGAAACCGGGTAAACGGCTGCACCAGAATCAGCAGGATCAAAAACGGAATACTGCGGAAGATATTGGAGAGTACGTCAAAAATTTTGTAAAGAAACGCGTTCGGTTTAATCCCGTCCTGACCGGTAACCGTAAGCAGAATCCCCATCGGCAGTCCCAGTATGTACCCGAAAAACGCGGACGCAAGCGTCATCCACAGAGTCCCGCGGATCCCATCCAGCACCATTTTGATCTCTTTGCCGGTCAGCATATAATTTGACAATAAATCAGCTAACATACGATTCCAACTCCTCTACCGCCAGCCTTTCATTTTTCAGAAAAGCGACCATTTTTTTTGCCAGCTCCTCGTCCTCCGGAAGCTGCAGAACCATCTCGCCTTTTGCCACCCCGTCCAGATCCCGCGTATTCGCGTAAAGAATATTGACGGGCGCTTTAAAGGCCAGCACCATATTGCCGATAACCGGCTCGAACGATGAATTTTCGGAAAACGCGATGCGCACGCAGCGTTTTCCCTTCATCTCCGCCACTTTTTCATATCCCTGGTAGATCAGGCGTTTTGCCTCCCGCGATTTGGGTGCGAGGAAAATTTCCTCCACGGTGCCATGCTCCACTAAATTTCCCTGGTCGATAATCGCCACATGGCTGCAGATTTCCTGCACCACCGCCATCTCGTGCGTAATCACGACGATGGTAATGCCAAATTCGCGGTTGATCTGCTTTAATAATTGAAGGATCGATTTTGTCGTCTGCGGATCCAGCGCGCTGGTCGCTTCGTCGCACAGCAGAATCTTCGGATCGGACGCAAGCACCCGCGCGATTGCCACGCGCTGTTTCTGCCCGCCGGAAAGCTGCGCCGGATAGGCTTTCGCTTTCTCCTCCAGATCTACGATCTTTAAATATTCCATCGCCTTTTTGCGCGCTTCGCGCCTGTTCATCCCGGCAATCTCCATCGGAAAGCAGACGTTATCGATCACGCTTCTTTGCATCAGCAGATTGAAATGCTGAAAAATCATTCCGATGTCTTTGCGCGCTTTGCGCAGATCCGTTTCGGAAAGCGCGGATAAATCTTTGCCGTTGACGGTCACTTTCCCGCCCGTCGGGCGTTCCAGGAAATTCAGGCAGCGCACAAGCGTGCTTTTCCCGGCCCCCGACATGCCGATGATCCCGTAAATATCCCCTTTGTAAATATCCAGGCTGACATCCTGAAGGGCGTGGACATCGGTATCTTTCATTTTAAATTCTTTATTTAAATGTTCGATTTTAATGATGGGTTCCATTTGTCCCTCCGTTTATGCTGTTTGCGCCTTTTTTAAACAGGAAACCGTTTAGAGTATATAACAAAAACAGAGCCGTTGCAAGACATTTCCCGCAACGGCTCCCATGTTTTCACAGCGCTCTATTCTGCTTCTGCCGCAGTCTCCGTTTCCGTTTCTGTCTCCGCTTCCTCATCGGATTCTTCAAACGGGATTACCGCGCCGTCATAAGTGTCGTTAATGAACTGCTTGATTTCGTCGGACTTCAGGACTTCTACCAGCGCCTGAATGCCCTCGTCGTTTTCGTTGCCTTCCTTTACCGCGATCACGTTCACATAGGTTTTTGCCGCTTCCGAATCCGAAGCCTCATATGCGATCGAATCTTTTGCAACCGAAAAGCCGGCGTCCAGCGCATAGTTGCCGTTCAGTACGACAAACGCCGCTTCTTTCACATAGTTGGAAACCTGCGCCGCTTCCAGTTCGAGAATTTCCACATTGTACGGATTTTCCGCAATGTCCTCTTTGGTTGCGGTTAAGCCTTTGCCTTCCTCCAGCGTAAGAATGCCGTTATCCTGCAGAAGAAGAAGCGCGCGCGCCTCGTTGGTCGTATCGTTCGGAACCGCGATCACATCGCCGTCCGCAAGATCGTCCAGAGACGACTTGGTTCCCGGATAAATTCCAAACGGCTCATAATGAATGCCGCCCGCATTTACCAGATGGGTTCCCTGCTCCTCGTTAAACTGCTCCAGATACGGAATGTGCTGAAAATAATTGGCGTCGATCTCGCCGCTGTCTACTACCAGATTGGGCTGCACATAATCTGTAAACTCCGTTACTTCCAGAGTATAGCCTTTTTCCTCCAGAAGCGGAGCCGCCGCTTCCAGGATCTCGGCGTGCGGCGTGGGAGATGCCGCCACGGTGATCGTCGTGTCTTCCGCCATTGCCGGCGCCCAAAGTGCAAAGACAAGAGTTGCTGATGCGATTGCTGCTGTTAATTTTTTCATACTGATTTCCTCCTCTTTCTTATACTTTTGTTTTTCTCTACTTATTAAGTAGGAATTATATGATTATAGATCATATACATAAATAACCGGATTGTCAAGTCTTTTTTGAAACTTTTTTTCCGGCTCCGGTTCCCGATGAAAGCAAAGGCTCTGCGCCAGCCGCCGAGAAGCCGTATTTTGAGCGGAAGTGCGCACGCGCACCTGTTCCAGCCCGAACTGCTCTTTCGCGCAGCCAAGCAGCGCCCGCGCCGCCTCTTTGGCGTAGCCTCTGCGCCGGTACGCCTTGCGGATCAGGTAAGAAAGCTGCGGGCCGTCCGCCGTCTGTTCCAGTCCCATGCGTCCGATCACCCGGCCCGACGAACGTTCCTCCACGCTCCACAGGCCATATCCAAAAAGCGGGTACTGGTTGTGAATATAGGTATACAGCGCCTCTTCGGGATTCTTGGCAAAGGGCTGCACGTCCGGATTGCCGCGTTCTTCCCCGTACATGGCAACAAACGCCGCCAGATCCTCCATCGTCGATTCGCGGATCCGCAGGCGCTGCGTCTGCGCGATTGTCCAGGGAATCCCATAATGCCGTTTCCAGACACGCTCCAGCATTCGCTTGTCGCTTTTCCAGGCGTCGCCGTCCGCGCCCGGCATAATCACCAGATCTGCACCGTATACGCGCTGCGCCGTATGCTCCGTTTCTATATAAATGCACGGCAGCTTTCTGTCTGCCAGCGCTTTTGCGTATCGCGCGTGTTCCGTTATATAAAGCGCGTGCGCTTCCCGTCCGGCCGGGCGGGCCAGCGCGTCCCGCAATTGCTGCTCCTCGTTTATTTCCAGCAGCCGGATCAGCATTTTACGGGTTCCGGATACTCCACGCCAAACGTCTCTACCGTTACCGTTTTCATTTTCTGTTCGTTAAGCGGCCTGTCGCTATAATCCGTGTCTTCCTGCGCGATGCGGTTGACCACGTCCATGCCCTCGGTCACTTTGCCGAACGCCGCGTAAGCGCCGTCCAGATGCGGCGAGGTTTTATGCATAATGAAGAACTGCGAACCGCCGGAATCCGGATGCATGGCGCGCGCCATCGAAAGCACGCCCTCCGTGTGTTTCAGATTGTTTTCAAAATGATTCTGCGCAAATTCTCCTTTGATGCTGTAGCCCGGACCGCCCATGCCCGTTCCTTCGGGACAGCCGCCCTGAATCATAAATCCGTTGATCACGCGGTGAAAGATCAGGCCGTCGTAAAATCCTTTTTTAATCAGGCTGATAAAATTGTTGACGCTGTTGGGTGCGATCTGCGGATACAGTTCCGCTTTGATCACATCGCCGTTTTCCATAGTAATGGTCACGATTGGGTTATTCGCCATGTTCGCCTCTCCTTTTCTGCGATTTTTTGTCGGATACTGCGGCAGTCTGTTTCCAAATTGCCTATGCGTTTATTATGTGATTTGTCGCCCGAAAAGTCAAGCCGAACTTGCCGGCCCCATTTGACGGCGGATGGTATTTCCCGTATAATGAAAAGAAAAAAGAAAGAGGAGCAATCATATGAACTACGTTGTGATCGGAGCCGGCGGAACCGGCGGTTCCATCGGAGGATTTCTCGCGAAGGCGAAAAAAAATGTAACCCTGATCGCGCGCGGGG
>CANQJX010000014.1 GCA_947624335.1 uncultured Marvinbryantia sp. | reverse complement strand
CCTTCAGAATATCGGCCAGTTCGCGGATTGTCATGCGGTCCGGCAACGTAATCGTGCGGATCTCATCCTCTTTTTTCTCCACGGGCGGCGGGGTAACCGGTTTTATAAATTTCCCGGCCGTTTTTCCGCTCTTCGCCGGACTTCCGTTCTTTGCATTAGAGCGTCCCTGGTTTCTCTCCTGGCGTTCAAAACGGTCGTGCTTATTATATTTGTCTCTATCTTTTTCCTTATCTGCGCGGATGCGCGATTCCTTTGTCACCGGCTTGCTTCCCATATCCGGCTGCGGAATCGACAATCCTCTTGCGTTCTGTGAGCGGCCCTGAGTACGGCCGTCGCGTTCTCCAAAGCCTCTGCCGCCGCGGTTGTCTCTGCCCTCGCGCGCGTCGCGTCCGTCTTTTCCGGAAAAGCCTCTGCCTCCGCGGCTGTCGCGCCCCTGCGCGTGTACGTCGCGTTCTCCAAAGCTTCTGCCGCCGCGGTTGTCCCTGCCTTCGCGCGCATCATAACGCTCTCTGCCCAAAGCCCCGGCATCCGTCTTTGCCCGCGCCGGCGTCTCCTCATGCGCCGCCGTCTGCCTGCTCTGCGGTTTTTCCGCTTCCGTCTGCGGTTTCGGCTGCGTTTCGGCTCTGGTCTGCGCCTGTGCCTGCGAAACGGCCTGTGTCTTTATCTGCGCGTCTTCCCGGCCTTCCGGGCGCTGTGCCGGACGTGTTCCTGCTGCCGCAGGGCGTGTTCCCGGCGCCGCAGGGCGTGTTCCCGGCGCCGCAGGACGTGTTCCGGGCGCCGCGGGGCGTGTTCCCGCCGCCGCAGGGCGTGTTCCCGGCGCTGCGGGGCGTGTTCCGGGCGCCGCAGGACGCGAAGCAGGTCTGGACGGACGCTCATCCGATGTCCGCATGCCGGCCGGTTTCTGGATTCCCGTGCGGCTGTTCTGCGAACGGAAGATTCTGGTAATATTTTTCTTTTTTGGCGGCGCAGCCGGACGTGCCGCGGTTTCCGCCGAACCGGCATGTGCTTTTGCCGAATCTGCGCCGGCCGGCGCCGGTTGTTTTTCCGTCTGCAAAGCGGACGGCTCCGCCTCTTTTTTTGCCGCCGGTCTGCTGCTCATGCGTTTGCGCACCAGCTCTACCTGTTCCTCCTCCAGCATGCTCATATGGCTTTTTACTTCCATACCCTTTTCCGCCAGAAAACCCAGGATCTCTTTATTTGCTCTTCCCAATTCTTTCGCTAATTCATGCACTCTCATTTTTGACATACTCACTACCTCCGTTAGTCTGCGTTCGCTAGTTCCTTGCATATGGCGTCAGAAAGACCGCGGTCGGTCACGGCAAGGGAAGCCCGATATTCCTTTCCCGTTGCAGTTCCCAGTTCCTCCTTCGTACCGTAAAAATAAATCGGCACTTTATAATACGCACACATATTCTCAAACTTTTTTCTGGTATGATCGGACGCCTCGCGCGAGACGATCACGATACAGGCGGTTCCCCTTTTTACCGCTCTTTCCACCGAAAATTCTCCGCTTACGGTTTTCCCCGCCCTGGTTGCCAGTCCGATGAGAGAATGTACCTTATTTCTGATCAATCTGTTCAATCTCCTTTTTCAGGCTTTCATATATTTCAGGTGAAATACTCCTTTTCAGGGATCGCTCCAGTCCTCTGCTTTTCACCGCTTTTTCAAAACAGTCCGCCGAAAAACACAGATATGCCCCTCTGCCGTTTTTTCTTCCTGTCGTGTCGATCACAAGCTCGTCTTGCGGCGTATGCAGGATCCGTATCATTTCTTTCTTATTCTTCATCTCCTGGCATCCGATGCATTTGCGCATGGGAACTTTTTTCGTCTGAGCCATCTTTTTCTCCTGATCTTATTCTTCGACTACCGGCTGCTCGTCGTACGGCTCTTCCATGGTCCCGCTGTCCTGTTCGTAAGCCTCTTCGTCCTGATACTCGCCGTAGTACTCTTCGCCGTACTCGTCGTATCCTTCCTCGTAATACTCGTCTTCCTCGTATTCGTCAAATTCGCCGGCCTCAATCGCCTGCGTCTCGCTCTTAATGTCAATCTTATATCCCGTCAGCCTCGCCGCCAGTCTCGCGTTCTGTCCTTCTTTTCCGATTGCAAGCGACAACTGATAATCCGGAACGACTACTTCCGCCGTTTTCTCGTCGTTGTCCGCGGCGACATAAATCACTTTCGCCGGGCTTAACGCGTTTTCGATCAAAAGCGCCGGGTTTTCATCCCAGTTAATAATATCGATTTTCTCTCCGCGCAGCTCGTCGACAATGGTGTTAACGCGCGAGCCGTTTACGCCGACGCAGGCGCCCACCGCGTCCACGTCCGGATCATTGGACCACACCGCCATCTTTGTGCGGTTGCCCGCTTCCCTGGCAATGCACTTGATCTCCACCGTACCGTCGCGCACTTCCGTCACTTCATTTTCAAACAGCCGTTTTACCAGCTCCGGATGCGTCCGGGACACCAGGATCTTCGGTCCCTTCGGCGTGTCTTTCACTTCAAGCACATATACTTTGACGCGCTCCGTAGGACGGAACGTTTCGCCCTTTACCATCTCGTTTTCATTTAAAATCGCGTCCACCTTACCCAGATTGATGCTGACATTTCTGCCGAGATAGCGCTGCACGATACCCGTCACTACTTCTCTTTCCTTGCTGTAATATTCGTTGTAAAGCACCTTGCGCTCTTCTTCCCGGATCTTCTGCAGGATCACATTTTTGGCGTTCTGCGTGGCAATGCGCCCGAATTCTTTGGACTTGATCTCCACATTTACAATATCGCCCGGTTCATAGCGGGAGTCTTTCATTTTTGCATCCGCAAGGCTGATCTGCAGCACCGGATCCTCTACTTCCTCCACAACCGTCTTTTCCGCATGCACTTCAAAATCACAGGTGTCCGGATCGATGTGTACCTTCACATTATCCGCTTTCCCGAAATGATTTTTGCATGCCTGCAGAAGAGACTGTTCGATTGCCTCCAGCAGTACGGCTTTACTGATATTTTTTTCTTTTTCCAGAATATCAAGTGCCTCCATTAATTCGTTGTTCATTTTTTCTCCTCCTTAAAAATCAAACGCAAGTCTGATCAGAGCAATGTCAGCCCTCGCGATTTGCTTTGTTTTTTCGTCTTCCAGTTCGATCGTTACCGATTCTTTATCAAAGTCCCGCAGGATACCGATAAATTCTTTTTGCTTTTCTATCGGGCGAAACGTCCGTATCTCTACCTCTTTCCCGACGCTTCTTTGAAAATCCTTTTCCTTTTTCAGCGGACGTCCCAGTCCCGGCGAACTCACCTCAAAAATGTAAGATTCTTCCACAAAATCCTGTTCGTCCAGCAGATCGTTCGCCGCCCGGCTGACCAGTTCGCAGTCGTCCACCGTAATGCCGCCCGGTTTATCGATGTACGCGCGCAGATACCAGTTTCCGCCTTCCTTTACATATTCTACGTCCACCAGCTCAAACCCGTTTGCATCGACAATCGGCTGCAGGATGGCCTGCGTTTTCTGTTCGTACTCTTCTCTTTTTGTCATGCCACACGCCTTTCTTTCTCTCCATCAACAAGAATGAGTGGGCAGCGCCCACTCATACTCTGGTAATCTATCATCATCGTACCTATTATAACATTAATTCTGGGAAAAACAAGTACTTTTTTGCATTTTTGCATCAGTTCCGTATTTTTGTCCCCTTGGTATCCCTGCCCGCAATTTTTAAACGGTCGAGATGGACCTCTTTCTCCCCGTAAAAAATCGTCTTATCATGTTCGGAATCCGGATAGTACATCGCTTCTACCTTATCTCCCGCATTTAACCGGATTCCGCGTACGCCGATCGCGCCTTTTTTCTTCAGGGGGATCTCCCCAATGGGAATCCGCAGGCACATTCCGTTTACCGTCCGGAAAACCGCGGTCTCCGCCTCGCCCATGCACCGCACGGACAGCAGCCGGTCCCCTTCCTGCAGCTTTGTCGCCGCAATCGTGCGCTTGGCGACGTCAAACTCGCTGCCCTCCACCTGTTTTACCATTCCCGCTTCCGTGGCAAAAATCAAAAGGGACATTTTTATCTTCTGCAGGCTTTCCACCGCCACGATCGCCTCTGCGGCGCTGCTGTAATTGCAGAAATTATCAATCGGCCTGCCTTTGTCGCGGAATTTGCCGAACGGCGCGTCCAGCACTTTGATCAGATGCTGGCTGCCCGTATCCGTAAATACGCAGATTTTATCCGTATTCATGCAGGAAATCACATAGCGGCTCTCCGCGTCCGCCGTCTCCTTGTTCCGCTCGTATGTGGGAACGTCGATCGTTCTCGCATAACCGAAGCGGTCCATTAAAAAGACGACTTCCATCTCCTCGATCTTTTTCTCCTCATAAACGGCTTCCTCGCCGTTCTCCACAACCGTCTTCCTGGGCTTTCCGTATTCTTTCTTTACCGCCTCAAGTTCCCGGATGATCAGTTTCGCCATGGAATCATAGTTATTGAGCAGATCCTCATAACGCGCAATATTTTTCATCGTAATATCATGCTCTTTTTGCAGCGCGGCAATCTCCAGCCCGATCAGGCGGTAAAGGCGCATCTCCAGAATCGCCGTCGCCTGCGCCTCGGTAAAGCGCAGTTCCGCCGCCTGTTTTTTCGACGCGCGCGACCGAAACTTAATGCCGTCCGTCACGCCGTTTACCAGGCACTCCTTTGCCTGCGGCTGGCTGGCGCTTCCGCGCAGGATCTCAATAATCAGGTCGATCACATCGCACGCCTTTATCAGCCCTTCCTGAATCTCGCGCTTTTCTGTTTCTTTCTTCAGAAGCGTCCGATATTTGCGGGTGTTGACCTCAAACTGGAAATCAATATGCGATTCAATGATCTTTTTCAGCCCCATCGTTTCCGGCCGTCCGTCGCAGACTGCCAGCATATTTACGCCGAACGTATCCTCCAGGCGCGTCTTTTTATAGAGCATATTGATCAGGTTTGCGGTATCCGCGCCCTTTCGCAGTTCCAGCACAATGCGGATGCCGTCTTTGGAGGACTGGTTGGAAATGTCCACGATATCCGTGGCCTTGCGGCTTTCCACCAGGGAAGCAATGTCGTTTAAGAACTTTCCGATGTTCGCGCCGATCATCGTGTAGGGAATCTCGCTGATGACAAGATTCTCCCTGCCGCCTTTTGCCTGTTCCACTTCTACCCTGCCGCGCATGCGGATCTTTCCGACGCCGGTTTCGTACATCTCCGCCAGATCGTCCTTATTGACAACGATTCCGCCTGTGGGGAAATCCGGTCCCTGCACATACTTCATCAGTTCCCGCGTGGTCAGTTCCCCGTTTTTGATTGTGGCGATCGTCGCGTCTATCACCTCCGCAAGGTTATGCGGCGGAATGCTGGTAACCATGCCGACCGCAATGCCGTCCGCGCCGTTTACCAGAAGATTCGGCAGACGCACCGGCAGTACCTCCGGCTCTTTTTCCGTCTCATCAAAGTTGGGTTGAAAATTGACTACGTCTTTATCCAGATCGGCAAGAAACGCTTCCTGCGTAATCTTTTGCAGGCGCGCTTCCGTATAACGCATCGCGGCCGCGCCGTCGCCCTCAATGGAACCAAAATTTCCATGCCCGTCCACAAGCGGCAGTCCTTTTTTGAAGTCCTGCGCCATTACCACCAGCGCCTCGTAGATCGAGCTGTCGCCGTGCGGGTGATATTTACCCATCGTATCGCCCACAATACGCGCGCACTTGCGGTAAGGACGGTCGTAACGGATGCCCAGCTCATACATATCGTATAACGTGCGCCTCTGCACCGGTTTTAGCCCGTCTCGCACATCGGGCAGGGCGCGCGAAATAATCACGCTCATGGCGTAATCGATATATGATTTCTGCATGATCTCGGAATACTCTGACCGGATAATCTGCTCTTCTTTGTTCTGCATACATTACTCCTTTTATACGTCCAGTTCCGCGTCCTGCGCGTGTTGATAAATAAACGCCTTGCGCGGGGGCACTTCGGTTCCCATCAGCATTTCCGTCACGCTCGACGCCATGCGCGCGTCCTCGATCTCCACGCGTTTTAAAATCCGCGTCTGCGGATTTAAGGTCGTTTCCCAGAGCTGCTGCGCATCCATCTCCCCCAGCCCCTTGTAACGCTGCAGGGTAAAATTCTTATGCGTTTTACGGTATTTTTCCAGCGCCTTGTCGTCGTAGAGATATTCCTCCTCCCCGCGCGCCGGCATCGCCTTATACAGCGGCGGCATGGCGATATAGACATGCCCCTCGTAAATCAGCTCCGGCATAAAACGGTAAAACAGCGTCAGAAGCAGGGTGCTGATATGCGCGCCGTCCACATCGGCATCCGCCATAATAATGATTTTATCATAGCGCAGTTTGGTAATATCAAAATCGTTTCCGTAGCCTTCCGAGAACCCGCAGCCAAACGCGTTGATCATCGTCTTGATCTCCGCGTTGGCCAGCACCTTGTCGATGCTGGCCTTTTCCACATTCAAAATTTTGCCGCGGATCGGCATGATCGCCTGATAATTGCGGTCGCGCGCCATTTTGGCGGAACCGCCTGCGGAATCGCCCTCCACAATAAAGATCTCGCAGTTTTCCGCTTTGCGGCTCTCGCAGTTCGCCAGCTTTCCGTTGGAATCAAACGAATATTTCTGCTTTGTGAGCAGATTCGTCTTCGCCTTTTCTTCCGTCCGGCGGATCTTTGCCGCGCGCTCCGCGCAGGAGAGGACTTTTTTTAAGATCTCCAGATTCCGGTCAAAATAGAGGATCGCCTCGTCCCCGCTAACTTTCGCCACCGCTTTTGCGGCGTCCTGATTGTCCAGCTTGGTCTTGGTTTGCCCCTCAAAGCGCGGCGCGGGATGTTTGATCGACACCACCGCCGTCATGCCGTTGCGAATATCCGCTCCCGTGAAATTGGCGTCTTTCTCCTTCAGGACGCCCAGTTCCCTGGCATAAGTATTCATGATCGCGGTAAACGCCGTCTTAAAACCGGTTAAATGCGTACCGCCCTCCGCATTGTAAATATTGTTGCAGAAGCCCAGCACGTTTTCATGGAACTCGTTTACATACTGGATCGCGCACTCTACCGTTATTCCCTCGCATTCGCCTTTCAGATAAATGGGCGGCTCGTGGATCGTCTCTTTGTTTTGGTTCAGATCCCTGACAAAGCCCACGATACCGTCCGGTTCGTGAAATTCCAGATGCTCCGTCTGTTCGCCCCGCCGGTCCTCAAAAATAATCGTCAGCTCCGGATTCAGATAGGCCGTCTCGTGAAGACGGCTTTTGATTTCCTCCGACGCGAACCATGTTTTCTCAAAAATCTCCGGGTCGGGCAGGAAATTGACGCACGTTCCCGTGCTTTTGGTCCTGCCGATCACCGGCAGAAGCCCGTTTTCCAGTTTTATCACCGGCACGCCGCGTTCAAAACGGTCATGGTGTATCGCTCCGCCCAGGCTGATCTTTACATCCAGATAAGTAGAAAGCGCGTTTACGACGGAGGAACCGACGCCGTGCAGGCCGCCGCTGGTCTTATAGCTGTCGTTGTCAAATTTGCCTCCGGCGTGCAAGGTGGTAAACACCAGCCGTTCCGCGGGCACTCCCTTTTCATGCATGTCCACCGGGACGCCGCGCCCGTTGTCATTCACCGTAGCGGAACCGTCTTTTTCCAGATAAACTTCGATCCGGCTGCAGAAGCCGGCAAGGTGTTCGTCTACCGCATTGTCCACAATTTCATAGACAAGATGGTTTAAGCCTTTTCTGGATACGCTTCCGATATACATGCCGGGACGCTTGCGCACCGCCTCCAGTCCTTCCAGGACCGAAATGCTCGCTGCGTCGTAGGTTGTTTTTTTCGCCATAAAATTCCCTTACCTTTTCACAACATCTTGTTTATTTCCTCTGGTATTATAACAACATCTTCCAGAAAAATGCAAGGAAAAGAATTTAGTTTTTGCGAAGGGATAAAAGAAACGTAAGAAATGAGAGCGCCGCGCACAGCGCAAGCCGGTGAAAATCTCCCAGATACGGCTCCATGGGCTTTTGCTTTTCGGTCAGCAGCAACAGCAGCAGCGATTCGCGTTTGCGCGCCCAGTATGACGCCCAGAAGGAAAAATCCGACCACTTTCCGGGCGCGAGATCCGCCGGGATGTGGATTTGCCGCGCCGCAAAGAAAAAAAACAGCGCGGCTAAGCAAAGGCACAGCCCCAGAAAAATCCCGCCCGCATATTTCCCGCGCGCGGCGCGCGCCGCGTGAAAGCAGGCGATCAGCAGCCGTCCGCCGAAAAAGAAGAACAAAAAGAAGCAAAGAACCGCCCCCGCCTGCGCCAGAATATCCATGCGCACCAGCCTGCCCGTCAGTCCATGGCGCGCAAAAAATTCCTGCGCAAGCGTTTCCGGAGCCGTATCCGCAACGGCGGCGCTCAGATAAGGGAAAGCCTGTTCCCGGTCGTCTTCATAAAGCACGGCGGCTTTTGCGCGGTACAAAAGCCCGCGCACAATCCGCTTCCTGCCGCCGATGGAAACGGCAAGCCCTTCCACGTCCGTGCTTCCAAAGAGCGTGCGCGCGGTTTCCCGATCGATCAGGCAGCCGTCCGAACCCTGCGTAAGCCGCGACGTCCCGCGCAGCACCAGATCAGAGTCTCCGCATAAAGCAAGCGCCGATACCGTCGCCTGTCTGTGCAGATCCGCACTGGCAACCGTCACTTCCTGTTCCTGCCGCCACGCCGTAACGTCGACCGGCCGCTCCTGTTCCTCTTCCGTCTTTTGTATGCGAAGAATCTGCCCGGAATCGGGCAGGTTCCAATCCAGAAGGATCAGCGCGGTGTCCCCGCAGGTTTTCAGCCGGCTTTCAAAGAACAGCGCCGCAAAGGAGAACAGGAGCGCTCCCAGAAAACAGGCGGCTCTACAGGCGGCTCTTCCTATCCGTTTTTTATATTTTTTACTTTCCATGCCGCTCCTTCTATTGTTCAAGCCGTACCCGGCTTCCCTGCGCCAGCGTTTTATCCGAGGCGACGATCACCTGCTGCCCTCCGTTTAAAGATCCGTTTTGCAGCGCGGCGTCGGTCTCGTTCTTATCCAGCACCTGCACATCGATACGCTGCGCGCTAAGCTCCGTTCCCAGGACGGTTTCTTTTTCCGTCAGCACAAACACATAATAACCGCCCTTATCTTCATAAAGCGCCTGCACGGGAATACAGCAGTCAAACAGTTCCGAATCGCGCACTGCTTCCATGGTTGCCGAAACGCCCGCCTCTATGGCGTCCGCCGGAAGCTGTACCGTTACGTCAAGCTGCTCTGCATCCTCCTCGTCCGTGCGCACGCTGTCTACGGTAAGCCCCTCCAGTTTTTTCCCGCTTCCCGTTGTCACCGTGACGGGATCGCTGCGCGCAATATAGGCGTCCTGCTCCTGCGAAACCCGGACGACCAGTTTATTGCCGGACGCCTTGTCCGAGAGCAGGATCGCCGTTCCATCCGGCGTTTTCTCGCCCGTCAGAATCTGAACGCTCAAAACCACTCCGTTGATCGGGGAAGTCACTTTTCCGTCCGCCGCAAGAAGGCGTTCCAGTTTGGAAAGTTCCAGTTCCTTCTGTTCGCGTGTGATTGCGTCAATTTCCGCCGTGCTGTCGCTTCCTTTCGGCGCGGAGGCATTCTCTGCCGCCTGCGCTGCGCTGCGCAGTCCGTCGTTCGCCGCCATAACCGCGTCCTCGTACGCCTGTCTTTTGGCGCGCACCTCCTCTGTTAGCTGCCTGCGCATCTCGCTTACGCTCATCTGCGCGCTCTGCGCCTTCTTCTGCAGATAATCCGCAAGAGCCGCGTCCGCTTCTTCCTTTTCTCCCTTTAAAAGCCGGATCTGCTGATCGGCGGCGTCAAGAAGCGGCTGATTTTCCTGACGGATGCGCAGCTCCAACAGCCACGGATCTTCTTTTTCCCAGCTTTGGTCGCCGCTTTCTCCAACGATCCATTCTCCTTCGTCCTGCGGTATTCCGGTATACGGCGTCTCTGTCTGCGGCGTCGTATACGATTCCTGTCCATCCGGCAGGGCTTCCCGCTGCTGCGCCGTACCCGCCGTGTTTTCCGGCTCTGCAGATACGTTTTCTGTTTCCGTCTGCGCAGCGGCGGATAAAAGCGTCGGATCCGCCGTTGTATCCTGCGCCGCTTCGTCTGGAAAGGGCGTCTCCTCCGTGAAAACCTCCTGCGCCCCAACCGTGGCGCGCACATTCGCACGCATAGCGGAGGCGTCTTCCTGCGCGTCCGTCAGCGCTTTTTCCACCAGATCGTCAATCGCTTCTTCCAGGTCTTCTCTATACTGCAGCGCCAAATCGTAATCCGCCTGTTTTTCCCTGCAGGTTTCCTCCAGAACCGCCTGCACCGCGTCCGCTCCGGTTTCCGTCGCGTCTTCTTTCAGGGAAGAAAGTTTTTTGCGGGCGCGGTTCCACTCTTCTTTTGCGCGGCTGACCGCCGTACCGCCTTTTTGCGCCGCCGCGGCATAGTCCTGCGCCGCATGGCTTTGATTGATCGCGTCCTGCTTCTTCTGCGCGTCCAGCGCGCTGAGTTTATCCCCGGTCTGCAGATCCGCAATTTGTATCTCTTGCTTCTTTTCCAGAATTTGTCCGCGCAGGCTCTCCAGATCCACCTCAAAAAGCAGATCCCCCGCCGCCACCTGCTGCCCTTCTTCTACATAAATCGCTTTTACGGTCTGTCCGGCAAGCGTAGAAACGGCCTGCTCGCGGTTCTGCACAACCTTCCCGCTTCCGCTTACGCGGTGAGAAATTCTCCCCTTGCGCGCCCGCTGCGCGGTTACACGCGCGACGGTCATGCTGTCGGCCGCTCTTGAAAGCAGCGTAAACAGCAGCATAAACGCCAGAAATCCCGCAAATGCGCTCCCTATTTTTCGTTTCATTTCGATCCCCTCCCGGTAACATCCGTTTACTCTTTTACGGCCGCGGCGGCAATCCCCTGCTCCAGATAATCCTTTCCGAGCAGAAACGTAAATACAGCCGGCGCCAGGGTAAACACCGACGATACAAACGCCGTCCCCGCCTTTTCCGCTCCGATGTTCGGAAGATACAGCGCAAGCGGCCACAACGATTTATCTTTTAAAAAGGTAAGCGGCTGTTCTATCAGATTCCAGTATTCCAGAAAGCTCAAAACCAGCGCCGATACAATTCCGCCTGCTCCCAGAGGCAGCCCGATGTAGAAAAAAATCTGCAAAACGCCCGCGCCGTCCAGGCGGGCGGACTCTAAAATCGCTTCCGGTATCGCCCGGAAAAAGCGGTACATGATAAACACCGGGAAGGTGGAAAACACCGCCGGCAAAATGATTCCGGCATGTGTATCCAGAAGATGCAAACGGTCCAATACCAGATAATCCGAAAGCATCCGCACCTGAAACGGCATCATCATTAAAATAATGTACAGTACGGAAAGCAGCCGGCGCAAAGGAAAGCAAAACCTTGCCAGCCCCCACGCGGCGGGCGTGCCAATTAGAAACTGGCCCGCCAGAATCGCCGCCGTTAATTTCACCGTGTTCCAGAACATCACAAAAAATTCCGGCTCGTCCAGAAGCAGTTCCAGATAATGCTGCAAGGTTGGGTAGCGCGGCAAAAGCCGCCAGGTTACGGCTCCGCCGCTTTGCTGCACGACCGGTGACAGCGCTTCCCTCAATTCGCCGTTGTCCATCAGCGTTCCCGTCAGTAAGAATAAGACCGGATAACAGCAGAGAAACGCCAGCGCCCCAAGCAGCAGCATCGGTAATTTCCCTTTCATATTCTCACTCCTTCTCCCATGCGCGCCGCAAAAGCATAACGAGCAGCAGGATTGCGGCGGCGTTAATTACGGCGCCCGCCGCCAGTTTGTCCAGCGAAAGCTCCCGAAACCAGTTATTGAACAAATGCTGCATCAGATACATGCTCTGATGCGGATAATCCCCCGCCACCAGATAGGCCTCTCGGAACGCTTTAAACGAATTCAGGAAAGACAATACGGTAATCGTATAAAGCGAGGGCAGCAGATTGGGCAGCGTAATGCTGAAGAAGCAGCGCCACTGCCCCGCGCCGTCCACCCGCGCCGCCTCGTAAATCTCCGGCGCAATTCCCGCAAGGCCCGCAAGCCAGAGGATCACATCGTAACCCAGATTTTTCCACAGATAGCTAAATACCAGCACCCAGAACGCATACTCGGAGTTCATCCAGTCAATTTCAAGCGAAAACAGCCCGTTTAAAATCCCGCTGCGGTCAAACAGCAGTTTCCACAGCAGCACCACCGACGCCACCGGAATCGCCATCGGCACCAGATACATACTCTTGAAAATACTCCCCATCCCTTTCTGCTCCTTTAAAAGGACCGCCGCCGCCAGAGAAACCGTCACCAGCAGGGGAATGCACACCGCCGTAAAGCGCAGGGTATTTGACGCCGCCTGCAGAAACGCGCCGTTTTGAAACACCGTCTGATAATTGCGAAGCCCCACGAAAGCATTTCCCAGCACATCGAAAAACGATCGGCGCACCACATCCGCAAACGGCAGTAAAAGAAAGAGGATTACGCCCGTCAGGCTGGGAAGGACAAAGAAAAACCCTTTCCGCATTTTATTCCGCCAGATACAGGCTCATCTTCTGGCTGATGGAACGTACCGCGTCGTCCGCTGTAATATCTCCCCGCAGGCATTGCCCCGTCTGCTCCAGCACCATGTCTTCCAGTACCGCGTCCGTAAGCGCGGGGGTATCCAGCAGCTCCACAGCCTTTGAAAACTGCTCCTGTTCTTCTTCGTCCAACGACTGATAGTCGAGCATCACTTCGTGTTCGCTTCCGTCATCTTCTTTGATTGTGGCGCCGGTACTCATGCTCGCCTCTTTTTGTAATTCTTCGGAAAACGCCGCGCGGTTAACGGGAAAACCGCTGCCGCTGTTTAAAGCCTGCGCGTCTTTGGAAAGAAAATATTCCACAAATGCTTTTGCGCCCTCCATCTGCTCCGTCCGGCTGCAGATCCCGGCGACCTGCGCCGGCAAATACACATTTTTTCCGGACAGCTTTGCGGGCGTCCAGCCCACGTCCAGAATATCCCGCACCGTCTTGATCTCCTGCAGCGCGTCGCAGTTGGCCAGATTGCATACGCCCATTACGCTCTGCCCCCAGATAATGTTTATAAGCGGTGTAACCGTGGAAAAATCATACCCGTACTCCGACACGCCGCGCGTAACGGAGCGCGCCTCGTCCGACTGGAATGTATATTCGTTTTGGTCGTAGATCTGTTTTGCCTGTTCCACAAACACGCTTACCGCCTGTGTATCCAGTCCTTTGTCCTGGCCGACAAGCGCCGGCGAACAGGCGCTGTAAAGACTGTGCAGCCCCCAGTAAAACGTCGGGAAATTTACAATCTCCTCTGTTCCGTCATTTTCCGCGCGCAGCTTTTGCACTGCGTCCGTCAGCGAGGCGAAATCGGTAATACCGTCCAAAGCTTCGCTTTTTCCCACTAGAGCCGGCACTTTAAAGCGGGTCGGCACGGCGTACAGCGCGCCTGCTTTCTCATAGGCGCCCGCTATATTTTCCCAGACGCCGTCCGTGCTTTTTACTTTTTCCACCACGTCGCTAATGTCCGCAAGGATGCCGCGCTCGATATAAGAATCGATCGGCATGCCGTCCAAAATCAAAACGTCCGGTCCGCTGCCCGCCACCATCTCGGTATTCAGCGTGCGCAGCGCGTCGGAAATTGTCACCGCGTCCTCGCCCGTCACTCCGATCTCTAAATTTACATAATATTCCGGATTCCTGGTCTGAAAATTCGAGACAATCTGCCGCAGCGTCAGATCCTCTTCCAGCGCATATACTTTCAGCTCGGTTCCCGGCAGGGCGGGCACGTTCCCGTCATAGGTATAGCGCAGCATTACCGCATCCGCGTCCTTTCTGGCAAAGACGATGAACGAGCCGTCCGCAAGCGCCTGCATGGATTCTAAATTTACGTTTGGGGCCGACAGGGAATTTAAGCTGCCGTCCGCCACCCGTTCCGCCATTGCCCCGTCGGCAAGGCAGCGATAGATTCCGCCCCGGTTGCAAAAATAGACCTCGTCCGCTTTGTTCCCCGCGCAAAATACAATCGGATACGCGTTGCTCGTTCCCATTATGAAATTGTTTTTGTCTTCCTTCAGCACTTCTTCCAAAGCGCCAAACTCCGATACTTCTCCGCTTTCATAATCCAGTACCGCCGCTTCTTTTTGCCCCATTGTGATGATCTGGTCGTTTGCGACGCCAAAAAACTGGATTTCCCCGCAGTGCGGATCATAGGTGCGCAGAGTTTCCCCTGTGGCGTCGTCATACAGCGTGATCTGCGTATCGCCCATCCTGTGCGCCAGTATTTTTCCGTCTTCGATATAATGGAGCGAGCTGAGAATGTCCCGGCCTTCCCCCAGGCTTACCTCCGCCGCGGTTTTGTCGGGCGCAACTTTTACCGTTTTATAAACGTAATCGTTTTCCCCGCTTTTCTCAAACAACTGGCAGAACAGGCTTCCGTCCGGCGAAAGCGCGCCGCAGATGGCATAGCTGTCCTCTTTTCCCATACTTTCATTAAGGGAAAGCGTCTGCTCCCATGTCTTTGCATTATCTTTTGTCTCGTAAACGCATACGTCGCCGTTATATGCCGCGACGCGGATACTGCCGTCTTCCAGTGCTTTTCCGTCGTAAATAAAAGCGGCGCCGTCCGGCAGCATCATTTCTTCTTCCATATAACGCCCCATCGCCGCAGGCGCAGCCGTTTCTTTTTTCTCCTGCGCCGCGGTTTCGTTCCGCGTCCCTTTGCAGCCTCCAAGCGTCCCGCCAAGCATACATAACGCCAGCGCAAAAGCAACTCTTCCCCTTATTTGTTTTTTCATTTTCCGATCCTCCCTTTTTGCATAGTTCCCTTTGGACACAGAGACATCGTAACAGCCGTTTCTCTAAATTGCCTCTAAAAATAACAAGAAATTCTTTAGAGATTCTTTAGAGTTTTCCGTGCTATACTAAACAAAATGTATTCGGAGGTTTTTATGCGTATTTTAATGATTGAAGACGACCGCGGACTGTGCGCATCCGTAAAATACCAGCTTAAAATACAGGGATTTGCCGTGGACGTCTGCCATGACGGGGAAGACGGGCTGTTTCTGATCTGCGAGGGAGCCTTTGACCTGATCCTGCTCGACCGGATGCTGCCCTCAATGGACGGACTGGAAGTATTAAGAAACGCCCGCGCCCGCGGCGTGCGCACGCCGATTCTGATGCTGACCGCGCTCGGCGAACTTGCGGACCGCGTGCAGGGGCTGAACTACGGAGCCGATGATTACATTATAAAACCGTTTGCCTTTGAAGAATTGCTGGCGCGCATCCGCAGCGCCCTGCGCCGGCCCGCCGCATGGACGGACGGCCATATCCTCCGTTTCGGGGATCTTGCTTACGACAGCGCCGCCAAATCGCTTTCCTCCCAGGGGACAACCTGTACGCTCTCCAGACGGGAGGGAGAATTGCTGGAATTATTTTTGCGCAACCATGACCAGACTCTGCCCCGCCTTTTAATCCTCACGAGAATCTGGGGCCCGGAGGGCGAGGTGGAAGAAGGCAATCTCGATAATTATGTCTATTTCCTGCGGAGGCGTTTTCAAAGCCTCAACAGCAGCGTAACGATCAAAAGTGTGCGCGGCGTCGGATACCGGCTGGAGGCGGACTATGCTGAATAAAGTAAAAATACGGCTTCTTTTTTTCTGCGCACTTGCGACGGGCGCGATCCTGCTGGTTATGACCACGCTGTGTCTGGCGATCCTGGAGAAAGGCACGCAGGAAAAAAGTTATCTTGATTTCCAGAACAACGCCAAAAGTATCTTAAATTCCATCGAACGGCAAACCGTTCTTTCACACATCTGGCTCTCGCAGATGGAAAACAACTACCATTTTATCTTTGATATCCGCGACGGCGACACGCCGCTGCTCTACACTGCCGCCCGCCATACCGCCTTTCGGGATACGTTTGCGCTTGCAAGAAAAACGGCGCAGGAGCCTTATCATCTGGATTTTGAAAATTCTTACGCGCTTTCCCGCTATGAATCGTTTCCCCTTACCATGCCAAACGGATCCGTCTATTACGTCATGGCGGCGGTGATGCCCAAAAACAGCGGCCGGATAAGTATGATTATGCTCTATCCCCTCGCAGCGCTGCAGCAGCAGATCCTGCAGAACCGCCTGACCTTCGGATGCGGTTCCGCCGCTGCCTGGCTGCTTCTTCTTGTGCTCGCGCAGGTTCTGATCGGAAACATGCTGCACCCCATCGAAGAAAACCGCAAAAATCAGTCGCAGTTTATCGCATCCGCCTCGCACGAACTGCGCTCTCCGCTTGCCGTTATTCTCTCCGCCCTTTCCGCGGCAAGAGTTGCCAGAGACGACGAGCGCATCCCTTTTCTCAATACCATACAGTCGGAGGGGGAGCGCATGGCGCGGCTTGTGGACGACATGCTGACGCTCGCCCGCTCCGACAGCCGAAGCTGGAGTATGGATCCGCAATGGACGGAACCCGACACGCTTTTGCTGGAGGCGTATGAAAAATATGAGCTGCCCGCAAAACAGCGGAATCTGCATCTGGAGATCCGCCTTCCAGAAGCGCCCG
>CANQJX010000013.1 GCA_947624335.1 uncultured Marvinbryantia sp. | reverse complement strand
GGCCTTACGCTTGCGGGGACGGCGTATGCGGCGCTGCGTTCCGTTTCCTGCGGCGCACTGCTTTTGCTTATTGATTTTGCGCGTTATGCCGGAAACTGCCGGGAGCTGGAGCGCTATCTCGCCCTGCAGGAGCCTGTGATTGAGGATTTTCCCAGGGCGATGGATTATCTGGAACAAGACTATCAGCGCCTTGCGGCGAAGCTGTATCAGAGCCGGCTGGAACTGGAACGGCAGCACAAGCTGGAACAGGCGGATCTGCTGGATTATTATACGCTCTGGGTCCATCAGATCAAAACGCCGATATCCGCCCTGCGCCTGCTGCTCTGCGCGGAAGAGGGAAGCAGCGCGCAGGAAATGTCGATGGAGCTGTTTAAGATTGAACAGTACACCGATATGGTCCTGCAATATCTGCGCTTGGGAAGCAGCGTCAATGATTTCGTCCTGCAGCCGTATGATCTGGACGACATCATACGCCAGGCGCTGCGCAAGTATGCGCGCCTGTTTATCGGGCAGAAATTATCGGCGCAGTTCAGGGAAACGCACAGGCGGGTGCTCACCGATGAAAAATGGCTGCTTTTTGTGATCGAACAGGTTTTATCCAACGCCTTAAAGTATACGCCAAAAGGAGAAATCCGGATTTATTGGGAGGAACCGGAGTTCCTGGTGATCGAGGATACCGGCATCGGCATTTCCACCGAAGATCTTCCGCGCATCTTTGAGAAAGGCTATACGGGCTTCAATGGACGCAAGGATAAAAAGGCGACCGGGCTTGGGCTGTTCTTGTGCAGGCAGGTCTGCGAAAAACTTTCCTGCCGTATCGAGGCGCAGTCCCAACCGGGATGCGGCACGCGCATTTTGCTCGCGCTAAAGACGTACGGCCAAAAATCAGAAGGATACCTTACAAAACAGTAAGGATACGGGAGGAAATTGTAAGCCAATGCGATGGCTCGCCGTTTCCTCTTTTTGTATGATATCGGTATGCGGCAAATTGCCGCGAATAAATATCATAGGAGGCAGGCTATGTCAATGCTGGAAGTAACACATTTAAAAAAAGTTTATACGACGCGCTTTGGAGGAAATCAGATACAGGCGCTCTCAGACGTTACGTTTTCCGTGGAAGAGGGAGAGTACGCGGCGATTATGGGAGAGTCGGGTTCCGGAAAAACCACGCTGCTGAACATTCTTGCGGCGCTGGACAAACCGACAGGCGGAGAAGTTTTGTTAAACGGAAAAAATCTGCAGACGGTCAAAGACAAAGAACGCTCCGCTTTCCGAAGGGACAATCTGGGTTTTGTCTTTCAGGACTTTAATCTGCTGGACACGTTCACCGTACAGGATAATATTTTGCTGCCGCTGGTTTTATCCGGGTGCAATTATCATCAGATGGAAAGCCGTTTGCAGCCGGTCGTGGAAAAACTGGGAATCGAGGCGATTTTAAAGAAATACCCGTATGAGATATCGGGCGGACAGAAGCAGAGGACAGCCGTGGCGCGCGCCCTGATTACGCGTCCGAAAATGATCCTCGCCGACGAGCCGACCGGAGCTTTGGACTCGCGCGCGGCGGATAATCTGACGCGACTTTTTTCTGAAATCAATGCGGAAGGGCAGACCATCCTGATGGTGACGCATTCGATCAGGGCGGCAAGCAGCGCGGGGCGCGTACTGTTTATCAGGGACGGCGAGGTGTTCCACCAGATTTACAAAGGGTCCATGAGCGACGAGGAAATGTTTGAAAAAATTTCCAATACGCTGACCATTCTTACGAGAGGTGGTGAGCGCCGTGGGTAAAGGATTATTTCGGACGATGGCGATAGCCAATATCCGCAGCCATCAGAAATTTTATCTGCCGTTTCTGTTAACGATTATTCTGTCGGCCGCGATGTATTATAATATGTGCGGCGTCAGTGTGAACACGGTTTACACTGTGCAGGAGGCGACGGCAGAAGTGCTGGGATTCGGCGTAGTCATTCTCGGTTTGTTTTCCGTTATTTTTCTTTTTTATACCAATAGTTTTCTGATGAAGCGAAGGAAACAGGAACTGGGCTTATACCATGTTTTGGGCTTAAACCGCCGTCACATCGCCATGGTCCTTGCATGGGAGACCTTTTTTATTGCCGCCGCCGGCATCGTGGGCGGGCTGGTTGCAGGACTTTTGCTGGACCGGATGATGTTTCTGATTATCCTGCGCCTCTATCACCATCCGATTAACGTGGAATATCACATCTATCCCTATGCGATCAAAAAGACCCTGCAGCTTTTTCTGGGTATTTTTGTCCTTCTGTATCTTTATGACGCGCTTTCGGTCTGCCGGTCATCGGCAATTGAACTGCTGCAAAGCGGACATACGGGCGAGCGGGAGCCGAAGACAAAATGGGCGGCCGCAATCGCGGGCGTGGTTTGCGTGGGAACGGGATATTATATGGCCAATACGGTGGAGAATGTCGCCGCGGCCCTCACGGCTTTATTTCTCTGCGTTCTTCTGGTAATGGCGGGAACGTATTGCCTGTTTCTTGCGGGGAGCGTTGCTTTTTTAAAGTTTTTAAAAAGAAGAAAGACTTATTATTATCAGACGAATCATTTTGTGGCGGTCTGCGGACTGCTTTACCGGATGAAACAAAACGCGGTGGGATTGGCCAATATCTGTATTCTGTCAACGGGGGTGCTTTTAGTCCTTTCTACCACAGTCTGCCTGTATGCGGGCATGAAAGATATTCTGACGGTACGTTTCCCGCATGAGATTGAGATTCTCTGCAATGACTATGGGGAAGAAGAGCAGGAGAAAATAGAACGTGCGATTGCAAAAACGGCGCGGGACGGCGGATGGACGGTAGAGAACTACCGCGCTTATGAGAGCGTCAATGTAAGCTTTCTGCTTAAAGAAGGCGAGCTGAGCGCAGATTCGGGCGATACGCTGATCCTTTCCTTTGACGATTTCGCTTCCGTCACCTTCCTGACGGATCAAACTTATGAAAAGCTTACCGGAAAGAAAATCCATCTGCCTAAAAACGGAGTGGGGGCGTATCATGTGAAAAACGCACTGCCCAAAACTTTTTGCATGATGGGAAACGAGTACCGGATTGCCGAGGAGCTGGACGGGTTTCCGGTGCCCAACAAAATGCAGAATATAATGAGTAACTGGTTCTGTTTTGTAATGCGCCGGGAGGACTTTGAACAGTTTTTCCGGCAGCAGCAAAAACTTTATGAAAAACCGAGCGCGATGGAACTTGCCCTGTCGTTTGACGTATCCGGCGAAAAGGAGGACGCGGTTGCTTTTTTTGAAAGATTGCAGGAAACGTGCGGCGCATGGGAAAAACAGCCCTCTATGATAAACTGCCGTTATGTCAACGAAGCGGACGGTTATATCTTGTACGGCAGCATGCTGTTTCTGGGGATTTATCTCGGAACGATGTTTTTGACCGCCACCGTGCTGATCATTTATTATAAACAAATGATGGAAGGCTATGAGGACCGCGGGCGTTATGCGATTATGCGAAAAGTCGGCATGGACCGCCGCGAGATCCGGCGTTGTGTCCGAAGCCAGATTCTGATTCTGTTTTTCCTGCCGTTAGGAACGGCGCTGGCGCATTGCCTGGCGGCGTTTCATCTGATGACAAGGGTTCTGCAGGGATTTTACATGCACAATACGCTGCTCTTTGCCGGCGTGACCGCCGCTGTGGCGGGTGTGTTTACGCTGGGGTATACTCTGGTATTTCTGATTACGTCGCGGTCGTATTATCAAATTGTAAGCGGAACAATCTGAAACTTTTTTTCTGCTTCCGCCATCTAATAGGTGTAAGCAATTACATCCGACATTCGAATGGGGACGATAACGAGAAAGAAGGAGGGGCATATGCTACAGCTTGTAAAACGGGCGATGAAGTCAGATACCGACGCGTTTCTGGAACTGATGGAACGCAACTCGCTTGCAATGTACAAAGTTGCCCGCGGCATTTTAAGCAATGATGAGGACGTGGCGGACGCAATACAGGATACGATCCTTGTCTGTTTTGAAAAAATGCACACGTTAAAGAAGCCGGAATATTTCAAAACCTGGATGATACGGATCCTGATCAATGAGTGCAACGGCATTTTGCGGCATTACCGCAGCCTGAATCTGCAGGAGGGCTTTGCGGATGCCGGACGCGCGGATACGTCTCTGGCGGAATTTGAATTCAAAGAGATGCTGAACAGGGTGGAGGAAAAGTACCGCGAGGTCCTGATCCTGTATTATGTGGAGGGATTTAAGATCCCGCAGATTGCAAAGATTCTGGATATGAAAGAGAACACGGTAAAAACCAGGCTCGTAAGGGCGCGGGAACAGATTCGCAGGGAATATCTGGACGATCCGGCAGACCGGGGGGAAACCGCGGCATCGGAAGAAAACAGAGGAGGGGTTTTGGATGAAAAAGAAAATAGACTTTTATTCAGCCAGAGATTCACGGCTGGATGAGACGATCCGAACGACCATGCAAAGGGAGTTTGAAGTGCCGGATCAGGTAAAAAAGGCAAGAGATGAAGCGTTTGAGAAAATAAGCGCGCGGATGAAAAAACAGGCCGTATCAGAAGCCGAAGCAAAAAAGGCTGCGCGAAGAAAGAAAAGGAAGATCGCTGTAAAGGCGGCGGGATCCGCGGCGGCGGCAGCGGCAGTCTTTTCGGTAGTGTGTATTTCCAATCCGGCGCTTGCCGAGAATATTCCCCTGATCGGGCATGTGTTTGGGAGAGTCGGAAACCTGCTTGGATTTTCCGGCGATTACGAAACGTATGCCGAGCCATTGACGGAGACAGACGAAACGCAGGCAAACAAGAACGCTGAAACCAGCCGAACCGCAGACGGAGTGACGGTAACGTTATCGGAAATCTACTGCAATGACACGGCGCTGAATATCGCTATGGTAATTGAATCGGAAGAACCGTTTCCAAAAACTATGACAGATCAGGAAGGCAAACTGGTGACGTATCTGCGCGCAGGGCTTTGCTTCAGCTATAATCCGCAGGTCTTTCATGGCGACAGCAGCTTAGACGGCGTTTTGCTGGATGATCATACGTTTGCCGGAGTATACCGCGTTCCTTTGGAGGAAACTGCATCTTCGCAGGATGAAGAAGCATATTATGAGGCTCTGGAGGCGTTTTTTGAGACCTACGGCATTTCTGCGGAAGAACGGGAAGAGGATCCGTCTGCGGCGGATCGGAAACTGCTTGCGGCGCTCGGCAGTCAGGAAGAATATCTTACGAACACGATCATTGCGAAAGCCGGCGGACCGGCATGGGAAGATTACATGGAATTTTATAAAGTGCCGGACACGTTTACGGTAGACATGGACATAACGCAGATTCTTGGCGATCTGGCGGAGTCGACCGCACCGGCTATGCCGCAGGATCTGATCGACGAGTATCATGCGGCGATGGCGGAATATGGACTGAGTACGCGGGAGGATGACTACGCATCCTTTACGGACGAAGAAAAGGAAATTGAGAACAAGTTGTACAATCAGCAGTATCAAAAGTATTTGGAACGGTATCCGGAAGCGGGCGGGTTCCCGAACCCATACGAAAACTGGTGGTTTGACGGGCCGTGGGATTTTACCTTTACCGTGACAAAGAGCGACGCGGATACTATTGTAAAAGAGATCCATGACACGGATGAAAACGGATGGGGAATCGAAACGGTTACCCGGACGCCGTTTGAGATTACTTACAGCGTTGCGGCTCCGAAGGAGGCGGCGAACGACTGCTTTGTAGAAGTGCTGGATGCCGACGGCAATATTCTTTCGTGGGGCAGAAACGGAAGAGACGGCGTACGCGCCATCGGAGACAGCGATGTATCGACGGTGGATTTCTATTTCTGCGATTATGACGAATACATGGAAGAACTCAAAGGCTATTACTGGTCGGACGATTATGAAACGAAGAAAAAGACCAAAACATATAAAGAGCTGCTGGAAGAACATGCCATGCATCACACGCAGGTAAGCTTTGAAGAATAATCGGTCAGCGCCTCGCCTCCGGCGGGGCGCTTGACGCGTTTTGCCCGGATTTTACATATCATCCCTGCCGAAAAGATATGGTAGTGCCGGTCTTGGGCGTGCCGATATGCAGATATAAAGCGGACATGGGCGGTTACTCCTTTTCTTAGATTAACATAAAAATAATAGCAGGTTTTGCATGGCAAAAAGTGATATAAATACGAAAAATGGAAAAGCGGTTGATCGGGCTTTACTTTCCGGTCCGTTTGCCCTACAATGACAGTGAATCTTTACAACGGGAGAAGCCGCATGGGAAAAGAGATACTGGTATGTTACGCCGTAATCTGCAATCTAATCGCATTTGCGGCGTTTGGCCTCGACAAATACCGCGCCGTAAAAGGAAAGTGGCGCATTTCGGAACACACCTTATTTTTGCTGGCGCTTGCAGGCGGTTCCGCCGGAGCGCTTGCCGGGATGTATTGTTTCCGTCATAAAACGCGAAAATACCGTTTTACGATCGGCATTCCGCTGATTCTGGCCGCGCACGTTCTGCTGCTTTTGTTTCTGACGCTCTGAAAACCGAAATATTTTCCGCCGATCACCAAGGATTGTGGTTGACAAACCGGATGATACACATTATACTGTAATTGTGTAGTTGAATATTGCTGTATCAAGTGCAGGATAATGGATCAGTTATTCTGAAGAGGGAATTGGGTGAGAGTCCCAAGCGAGCCGGTCACTGTGTTCAGGGAGCAGCCTCTAATTTGCCATTGCGCCGCCCATGGTGTGAGAAGGCGGAGGACGCTAATGCCTGTCAGTCAGGAAACCTGCTTGATATATGAGATGTGCTCCTGGATCAAGCGCAAACATCCAACCGGATCGGATACCGATTCGTATGTGTAACTGTATGGGTGAACAGTTACGTTGCTACATAACGGATTATATCTCAAGGCAACGAGAGTACACAGATACCTCCTTCATACCGTCGTTCCGGGCGCTGATCTGATCCCGGAAGTCTGCGGAATGAATTCCCCGGCAGCCGATGGCTGCCGGGGCTTTGTATATAACGGGAAGTGGTAAAAATGCCCAGAGAAAGAGAAAGCAGAATAAAAAAATACGAAGAGCTATTGGCAAAGAGAAAGAAAAAACGCGTTCGCGCCGTTTTACTGATATTGCTGGCGCTGCTGGCGGCCGCCTACGCCGGGACTGCCGTTTATTTTCATTATCATTTTTATCCGGGAACGGTCATATATGGTATCAAGTGCCAAAACCTGACGGCGGAAGAAACGAAGAACGAGGCGGTGCGCAAACTTGCCGGCTATACGCTGCAGATTCTGGAACGCGGAGGCGATACCCGGATGCTGAACGCCGGGGAAATTCATCTGCGCTACCGGGACGACGGCGGAATTGAGCGGATGCTGCAGGCGCAAAAGCCGTATTTGTGGCCGCTGATGATAGCGAAACCACAAATCGGGGCCGCACAAGCGGACTTTACCTATGACCGCCAGCTTGCGCAGGCCGCGGTGGAGAAGCTGGACGGTATGGACGAGGCGTCGGCGCAGCACCCGCAGGACGCTTATATAGCGACGCTTGAAAAAGACTTTGTGATTGTGCAGGAAGTAATGGGGAATCTGCTTGACCGTGAAAAAACGCTGCAGGCAGTGACAGATGCGCTGGATGCGGGCGAAAGCCGGCTGTCACTGGAGGAAGCGGACTGCTATCAGAATCCGTCCGTTTACCAGGACGACGCGGAACTATGCAGCAGAGCGGCGCAGATGAACGAACTGGCGGGCGCCTATATCACATACGACTTCGGAGACCGGCAGGAGCTGGTGGATGCGGCGAAGATCCAGACCTGGATGACTGAGACGGAAGATGGGCTTGCGATCGATGAAAACTGCCTGCTTGCTTTTGTGGAAGAGCTGGCGGAAAAGTATGATACGTTTGGCTTAAGCAGGGAATTTATCACATCGGAGGGGAAAACGATTACGCTGACGGGCGGAGACTACGGATGGTGCATCGACCAGGAGGCGACGCTGGCGGCCTTAAAAGATGCGCTGGCGAATGACTATGAGGGCGTGATGAAGCCGGTTTATCTGTACACGGCCATGTGCCGCGATACGGACGATATCGGCGGAACCTATGTGGAAGTCTGCATTTCCGAGCAGCGGATGTGGTGCTATGAGAACGGGGTTCTGATGGTAGATACGCCGGTCGTTACCGGAAACCCGACAAAAAACAACGGCACGCCTTCCGGCGGCGTGTGGGCGATCGATTCGAAAATGCGCAATTATGTCCTGCGCGGCGAGGGATATGCGGCGCCTGTGGATTACTGGATGGCGTTTAATGGGGACGTGGGGATCCACGACCTGAAATCCAGAACGGAGTTCGGCGGAAAAATTTATCTGACAAACGGGTCGCACGGATGCGTCAATACGCCGTATGAGCAGGCAAAAGAAATTTACAATATTGTATCGGTCGGCACGCCGGTTGTGGTTTATGAATAAATATTTGTTGTAATTTTTCACAGAATCAGTTATAATTATGGAAATATATTGTGCAGATTTATATATAAATTTTTTAAAAGGAGGGCAAAAATGCTAGATCAAACTTTTTATCAGAAAGCGGACGAGATCATTGCTTTCTATGGTAAAAAACCCGCTTCCCTGATTCCGATTATGCAGGATATCCAGGGAGAGTACCGTTATCTGCCGGGAGAACTTCTTACATATGTCGCCGGACAGATCGGAATTACGGAAGCAAAGGCGTACAGCGTCGCCACTTTCTATGAAAACTTTTCCTTTGAGCCGAAAGGAAAGTATGTCATCAAAGTTTGCGACGGTACGGCGTGCCATGTACGCAAATCCGCGCCGATTCTGGAGAAGTTTCAGAAAGAACTGGGATTAAGCGCGAAAAAGCATACCACGGACGATATGCTTTTCACGGTTGAGACCGTGTCCTGTCTGGGCGCCTGCGGACTTGCGCCGACCGTTATGGTAAACGAAGAAGTCCATCCGAAAATGACACCCGAAAAAGTGCTGGAACTGCTGCAGGAATTGCGAGGTGAGAAGGGATGATAAAAAGCAGAGACGAATTAAACCGGGCCTGTGAAAGCGCAAAACAAAGCCTTGCAAGTTATGACTGCCGGATTCTGGTCTGTTCGGGCACCGGCTGTATTGCGACGGGATCCCAGAAAATATATGAGGAATTTCAGAAGATCGCCGGCGGCACGCCTGGTATTGTCATCGATTTTAAGCCGCACGACGAAGGCAGGCATGTGGGCGTAAAGAAAACAGGATGCCAGGGCGTCTGCGAACTGGGACCGCTGGTGCGCATCCAGAAGGGCGATAAGGTTGTCCAGTATACCAAAGTGCAGGTGAGCGACTGCCAGGAAATTTTTGACACTTCGGTAACCGCGGACGGCGTTGTGGAGCGCCTGCTTTACACGCAGAAAGGGGTTTCCTACAAGAGTCCGGATGAAATTCCGTTTATTGCCAAGCAGACGAGAGTTGTGCTGGAAAACTGCGGAAAATTCGACGCGGAATCCTTTGACGAATATCTGGCAAGCGGCGGTTTTCAGGCTTTCCAGAAGGCTTTGTTTGAAATGAAGCCCGCGGATGTGGTAGACGAGATCGATAAGTCAGGTCTTCGCGGACGCGGCGGCGGCGGTTTTCCGGCGGGGAAAAAATGGAAACAGGTAGCCGGACAGGCGGAGAAAGAGCGCTATGTGGTCTGCAACGGCGACGAGGGCGATCCGGGCGCGTTTATGGACGGCTCCGTTATGGAAGGCGACCCCTATAAACTGATTGAAGGTATGATGATCGCCGGTTACGCGGTAGGATCTCAGAACGGATACATATATGTACGGGCGGAATATCCGATGTCGGTTGCACGGCTTCGTCATGCGATTAAGGAACTGGAAGAACGGAATATGCTTGGGGATCATATCCTCGGCACAGATTTTTGCTTCCATATGCATATCAACCGCGGCGCAGGCGCGTTTGTCTGCGGCGAGGGCAGCGCGCTGACGGCTTCCATTGAAGGAAACCGCGGCATGCCGCGTACTAAGCCGCCCCGCACGGTAGAAAAAGGATTGTGGGCGAAACCGACCGTATTGAACAATGTGGAAACGTACGCCAATGTTCCGAAAATCATTCTGCAGGGTTCCGACTGGTATCGCAGCATCGGTACGGAAGGAACGCCGGGAACAAAAACATTCTCCTTAACCGGAACGATTCAGAATACCGGTCTGATCGAGGTTCCGATGGGGACTACCCTGCGCGAGATTATCTTTGATATCGGCGGCGGCCTGAAAGACGGCGGAACTTTTAAAGCCGTGCAGATTGGCGGTCCGTCCGGCGGATGTCTGACGGAAGAGCATCTTGATGTACCGCTCGATTTTGAATCGATCAAGAAGTATGGGGCGATTGTCGGAAGCGGCGGCCTGGTTGTTATGGACGACCACACCTGTATGGTGGAAGTGGCGCGTTTCTTTATGAGCTTTACGCAAAGAGAGTCGTGCGGAAAGTGTACGCCCTGCCGCGAGGGTACGAAGCGTATGCTGGAAATCCTGGAAAAGATTGTTGCAGGAAACGGCGAGATGGAAGATCTGGATCGTCTGGAAGAGATTGCGCAGATGGTGAAAAACATGGCGTTATGCGGACTCGGAAAAAGCGCGCCGCTGCCTGTTTTAAGCACCTTAAAACTTTTCCGCAACGAATACGAAGAACATATCGTAGATAAGAAGTGCAGAGCGAAAGTCTGCCAGGCAATGCGCAGGTTTGTCATTGATCCGCAAAAGTGCAAAGGCTGCGGAAAGTGCGCGCGCAACTGCCCGGCGAGCGCCATCACCGGTGAAAAGAAAGCGCCGCACAAAATCGATCCGAACATTTGTATTAAATGCGGAGCATGTATGGAAAACTGTGCGTTTGACGCTATTTCTGTAGAAGCGTAGGAGGGACGATTATGGGTAAAATAACGATTGACGGTAGAAACGTAGAATTTACGGATGAAAAGAACGTCCTGTCCATTATCCGCAAAGCCGGCATTGACGTTCCCACGCTCTGCTATCAGCCGGAGCTGTCTGTCTTTGGCGCCTGCCGTATGTGTACGGTGGAGGATGACCGCGGAAGGCTGTTTGCCTCCTGCTCCGAAGAGCCAAGGGACGGTATGGTAATTTTTACAAATACCGCAAAATTAATAAAGTATCGAAGAAAATTATTGGAGCTGCTGCTTGCGGCGCATGACAGAGAGTGTACAACCTGCGAAAGGAGCGGCGACTGTCAGCTGCAGGCACTGGCAAACCGTTACGGCGTAACGGATGTGCGCTTTTCGAACTACAAGGAACGCGTGCCGCTGGACACCAGTTCGCCATCGATTGTGCGCGACCCCAATAAGTGCATTCTCTGCGGGAACTGCGTGCGCGTATGCGACGAGCTGCAGAGCGTAGGCGCGCTTGGATTTGCGGAACGCGGCGCCGATGCGACGGTTACGCCGGCGTTCCAGAAACAGATTGCGGAAACCGACTGTGTGAACTGCGGGCAGTGCCGCGTATACTGCCCAACCGGCGCGATCACCATTAAAAACGATATCGATCCGGTGATGGACGCGCTGGCGGATCCCACGGTACGCGTTGTGGCGCAGATCGCCCCGGCCGTGCGCGTGGCGGTCAACGACGCTTTCGGACTGGAAAAGGGCAACAATGCGATCGGAAAGATTGTCAGCTTTTTAAAACGCTTGGGGTTTGACGAAGTTTATGATACCATTTTCAGCGCGGATTTAACGATTATGGAAGAAGCCGCGGAATTTCTGGAAAGAGTGCAAAACGGCGGAAAACTGCCGCTTTTGACATCCTGCTGCCCGGCGTGGGTGAAATTTGTAGGCGATCAGTTCCCGGAATTTACGGAACATGTATCTACCTGCCGCTCCCCGCAGGGAATGATGTCGGCGGCGGTAAAGGAGTATTTCCGCGATCCTGCGAAAGCGGAAGGCAAAAAAACGGTGATGGTATCGTTTATGCCGTGTACGGCAAAGAAGATGGAGGCAAAACGTCCCAACAGCTTTACCAAAGGGGAGCAGGATACCGACTATGTGCTGACTTCCACAGAACTGATCCGTATGATCCAGATGTCCGGGATTTCGTTTGCAAAACTGGAAGATACGCCGGCGGATGATCCGTTTGGCATCGGTTCCGGCGGAGGCGTAATTTTCGGCGTAACCGGCGGCGTAACGGAGGCGGTCATCCGCCGTCTGGTTCCGGATCAGAATCCGGAAACGATGAAGATGATAGCGGAATCCGGCGTGCGCAAGGACGGCTTTATCCGCGAATTTTCCGTGCCGTATAACGGCATGAATCTCAACATTTGCGTCGCCAGCGGGCTTGCCAATGCAAGGACTGTGATGGAACAGGTCAGAAGCGGAGAAAAAAAGTATCATCTGATTGAGATTATGGCGTGCCGCCGCGGATGCGTATACGGAGGCGGACAGCCCAGACGTTCTGCCATGGAGACGACGGACGACCGCACGGCCGGTATCTACAAGGCGGACGCGTCCATGGAACTGAAAAAATGCGACTTTAATCCGGCGATCACGGCGTTGTATGAGGGGTTTGCCAAAGGAAAAGAGCATGAGCTGTTCCATAACCATATGTTTTGCGCAAAATAAGACCGATTGTAAAAAACAATATTTTTGAAAGGATAGGGCTTGCTTTCAGGCAGGCCCTATTGTACACCGAGTGTGAATCCAGGGAGAAAGGAATCGGTTCCATGCTGACCCAATATTTAAAAGAAAACTGGATCCTGCTTACTTCACTTGCAGAGCATCCGCTGCCGGCGCGGGTTCCGGGAAGCGTATACGCGGATCTGTTAAACGGCGGCGTGATGGAGGATCCGTATTTTCGCGATAACGAACTAGAGGCGCTGCGGATTATGGATCAGGATTTCGTCTATCAGACGTCGTTTAGCGTTTTGCCGCAGATGTTGAAATCCGATGAGATCATTTTGCGCTTTGAAGGGCTGGATACGATAGCGGATGTCATTTTAAACGGGAAACCGATCGGGCACTGTGAAAACATGCACCGTATCTGGGAGTATTCGATCAAAGAAGAACTGAACGAATCGGAAAATCAATTAAAGGTGGTGTTGCATTCGCCCACAGATTATATCCGGAAAGCTTACGAAAACTCTCCGCTGGAAGGCAGCGGCGACGCCATGCGCGGCTTTCCGTATCTGCGGAAAGCACATTGTATGTTTGGCTGGGACTGGGGCGCGCGCCTTCCGGACGCCGGTATCTGGCGCGACGTAGCGCTGCTTGGCGTCAGCACGGCGCGGATTGACAGCGTGTATGCGACGCAGACGCACGAGCGCGGGCTGGTCCGGCTGAACCTGGAAGTCGCCGTTATCATGGCTCATACAAAGCGTTCCCTCTCCTGGAAGGAACAGCGGGGAAACCGGGACGGAACGGGGGATCTGTCCTATCGCGTCAAATTGACGGATCCGGACGGAGAAACGCGCGTTTTTGCAGACAGTCCCACGGAAATTTTCATCCGGAACCCTAAACTCTGGTGGCCGAACGGCTACGGGGAACAGCCGCTGTATACGCTGGCGGTTGAACTTTTGCACAGCGGGCGTATCTTGGACTGCTGGGAGCGCAGGATCGGGCTTCGCACCATCACGGTAAGCCGCGAAAAGGACGCCTGGGGAGAAGAATTCGCGCAGACAATCAACGGCGTTAAGATGTTTGCCATGGGTTCCGATTATATCCCGGAGGACAGTATTCTCGCAAGGTGCAGCAAGGAACGCACCGATACCCTGCTTGCCCAGGCGAAGGCGGCCAACCACAACACGATCCGCGTGTGGGGCGGCGGTATTTATCCGCCGGATTGGTTTTTTGACGCCTGCGATGAACTGGGGCTTCTCGTGTGGCAGGACTTTATGTTTGCCTGCGCCTGTTATGAACTGACGCCGGAGTTTGAGGCGAATGTCCGCGCGGAGCTTGCCGATAATATCAAGCGCATCCGGCATCATGCGTCTTTGGCGCTGTGGTGCGGCAACAACGAAAATGAGTCGTTTACCCGGACGGGGACCTGGGTGACGCACGAGCGTCAGAGGGCGTATTATCTGATGCTGAACGAGTATATTATCCCGCAGGTGCTGGGCCGGTATGACCCGAATACATTTTACTGGCCGTCCAGCCCCTCGTCGGGCGGTTCCTTTGACGATCCCAACGATCCGAACCGCGGCGATAATCATTACTGGGATGTGTGGCACGGCGACAAGCCGATCACGGAGTACCGCAAATTTTATTTCCGCTATCTTTCGGAATTTGGCTTTCAGTCGTTTCCGTCGCTGCCGACGTGCAGGAGCTTTACGCTGCCAGAAGACCGCAATATTTTTTCTTATGTGATGGAAAAGCATCAGCGCAACGCGTCGGCAAACGCGAAGATTATGAGTTATATGGGACAGACGTTCCTGTATCCGACCGATTTTGACACGATTTTGTATGCGTCGCAGCTTCTGCAGGCGGAGGCGATCCGCTACGGGGTGGAGCATTTTCGGCGCAACCGCGGCAGATGTATGGGGACGCTGGTATGGCAGCTCAACGACTGCTGGCCGGTGGCCAGTTGGTCCTCCATTGATTATTTTGGGCGCTGGAAGGCGCTGCACTACTATGAGAAGCGGATGTTTGCGCCGATTCTGCTTTCCTGTGCCGAGGAAGGAATCCTGACGCAGGACGCCAATCCAAACGCGCAGCCGTATGAAGTGGCGAAGAGCATCCATCTGAATGTTTCAAACGAGACGATGCAGGAACAGACGGTTACGGTGCGCTGGGCGCTGCGCAACGCGAAAGCAGCCGTTTTGGAGGAAGAAGAGCAAAAGATAACAGTGCCGGCGCTTTCTTCCGTATGGCTTGCCCAAAAAGACTATCCGCAGGCGGCGCTGTACGATCATTATGTAAGCTACGAACTGGTGCAGAACGAAGCGCTGCTCTCGGTTGGGAGCGTGATGTTTACGGTGCCCAAATATTTTCATTTTTGCGATCCGCATCTTACGCTGCAGGTGTGCGGCGGCGAGATTGTGGTAAAGGCGGAGGCGTATGCGCGCAGCGTAGAAATTCACAATGAGGACGATACGCTTCTTCTGGAAGACAATTACTTTGATTTAAACGGCGGCGAACGCAGAGTAAAGATCATAAAGGGAAATCCGACGGGACTGAAGGTGAGAAGCGTATATGATATCCGATAAACGAAACGCGGATGCGGCAGCGTCCAATTATGAAATTACCAAGCGCAGGGCGGGAAAAGAATTTTTACGATATGATCAGCAAAAGATGATTGAAAAATTCCATCTGGAGCATGACGGCAATTATCTGTATCTTACATTTGTCGCGCGCCGCTACCGGATTGGAAGAACGGACGGGCTGGCGGAATGGAAGGATGCAAAAACCGGCGCTTATACGGAAGCCGGGTTTAACGAAGCGCTGACCATATATGACGTACTGTGCGACGCGCAGGAAAACTGCGCGCCCGCGGGCGAATTTGTGAATATGGGCAGCCTTTCAAAAATCCAGGGAAGTTCGCATGCGCTGGGCGACAGCCTTTTTGGGGCGTGGGAAAAGCGGTTTGACCATCAGGACAGTCGGCTTGCCGCCGCATGCGAAAAACTTGGGGGAATCAGATACCCCAAAGGGGACGTAGCTTATCAGATTCCTTTATTTTCCTTTCTTCCGGTGGTTTTTCAATTCTGGGATTCGGACGAGGAATTTCCGGCAAGCATGCAGATTCTGACGGACCGGAATATTTTGCAGTTTATGCGTTATGAGACGGTATGGTATGCGCTTTCGCATTTGCTGGAAAGGATCGGAGAGGAAATGTTTTGCGGCCGCCATTTTCCGGATGAATGAAGAAGTACGGATAAAATAAGAATGCACAGGAAGGATAACAATACATGAAGAAATCTGTTTTACCGGACTTATTCCTGACGTTCCTGAAAATCGGTTTATTTACTTTCGGCGGCGGTTATGCGATGATCTCGATTATAGAGCATGACTGCGTGGAGAAAAAACGCTGGATCACGCATGATGAAATGATGAATCTTACCGTGATCGCGGAATCCACGCCCGGACCGATCGCGATTAACTGCGCCACATACATCGGTTATCAGCAGGCGGGACTGATCGGCGCCGCTGCCGCCACCTTTGCCATAGTGCTTCCGTCTTTTGCAATTATTTATCTGATTTGCAAAATGCTGGATCACTTCCTGGAGATTACGGTGATTGCAAATGCGTTTCGCGGGATTCAGATTGCCGTGGGCATCCTGATTGCGGATGTGGCGCTTCATATGATCCGCAAGATGCCGAAGGATTTGCCGACCCGTCTGATTTTCGGCGCCGCTTTTGGCGGCATGTTTCTGATAAATCTGTTTTCGTGGAATTTTTCCTCTATTACCCTGATGCTGCTTGCCGGCGCCGCGGGACTTGCCGCCCTCCTGATAAAGGACGCTTCCGGGTCGAAAGGCGGTGACGGGGAATGATTTATCTGGACTTATTTTTGGGATTTTTATATGTCGGCTGTTTTTCCTTTGGCGGAGCTTACGGGGCGATCCCGCTGATCCGCGACGTGGTGCTTTCGCACGGATGGATTTCGGACGAGACGCTTGCCTGTATGATTGCGGTCAGCGAAAGTACGCCCGGACCGATTATGGTAAATCTTGCTACTTATGTAGGAAGCAGCAGGGCAGGGATGGCTGGGGCCGCGATTGCGACCGCCGCGGTCGTCCTGCCTTCGTTTGCCGTTACCATACTGGTAACTGCGGCGCTGCGCCCACTGCTGGGAAACAGGTATGTACAGGCGGTGCTAAACGGCGTAAAGCCATGCGTCGTCGGCATTATTCTTGCTACGGGAGCGGATATGGCGTTAAAGAATTGCGTGCGGTTCGGCGCGGGAATTTCAATTTCGCCTGATGCGCGTGCCGTATGGA
>CANQJX010000012.1 GCA_947624335.1 uncultured Marvinbryantia sp. | reverse complement strand
TTATTGTGGACACCTACGGCGGATATGCAAGGCACGGCGGCGGCGCGTTTTCCGGAAAGGACTGCACGAAGGTAGACCGTTCCGCGGCGTATGCGGCGCGTTATGCGGCAAAGAATATAGTTGCGGCGGGGCTGGCGGATAAATGTGAGATTCAGCTTTCCTACGCGATCGGCGTTGCGCAGCCCACTTCCATCCGCGTGGACACGTTCGGCACGGGAAAGCTCGCGGACGAAGCGATTACGGAAATTTTGCGCAAAACCTTTGACTTCCGTCCGGCGGGAATCATCCGCATGCTGGACCTGCGCCGTCCGATCTATCGGCAAACCGCTTCGTACGGACATTTCGGAAGGGACGATCTGGACCTGCCGTGGGAGAGGCTGGATAAAGTAGATATTTTAAGAAAAAATTTATAATCACCCTGTTTTGTTTAGATGAAATCAGACAACCTCTGTGGTATACTGATAGAAAGTATACTGCAGAGGGATTTTTTTATGAAATTAAAAACACGGCTGATCATTTCTTTTTTTACAATTATTTTGGTTCCGGTCATTCTGTTTGCGCTGATTATCTGGCCAATGGGGAACCGGCAGCTTCGCAGCCTTGCCAGTTACGAAGACAGCCCGCAAAAGTATGAGCAGCAGATCGGAGAGGAAACGCGCGTCCTGCAGGCGGCGGACGGCAGCGTCGTTTCCACCGGACGCGTACTTCCCCAGATCCGCGTATTTTTAAAAAACATGTCGATATCGGCAATTCTTATTTTGCTGTTAACGGCCAGCCTTCTGATCATCTGGATTTATACGGGAATCAATGTGCCGCTTTTAAAGCTGCGCAAAGCGACGCACAATATCGCGGAGGGAAACCTGGATTTTACGCTGGAGGTTACCGGGGACGACGAGATCAGCGATCTTTGCCGGGATTTCGAGGAGATGCGTCGGCGCCTAAGAGAATCGACGGAGGAGAAGATTGAATACGACCGTGAGAGCAAGGAATTAATCAGTAATATTTCGCACGACCTCAAAACCCCGATCACGGCGATCAAGGGGTATGTGGAGGGCATTATGGACGGAGTGGCGGATACGCCGGAGAAAATGGACCGCTATATCCGCACGATCTATAATAAAGCGAACGACATGGACCGCCTGATCAATGAGCTTACGTTTTACTCCAAGATCGATACAAACCGGATTCCCTATACGTTTAACCGCATCAATGTGAGCGGATATTTTGAGGACTGCTGCGAGGAAGTGGGGCTGGATCTGGAATCCAAGAACATTGATTTTTCGTATTTCAATTATGTGGATGAAAAGGTGGAAGTAATCGCCGACGCGGAACAGATCAAGCGTGTGATCAATAACATCATCAGCAATTCCGTTAAATATATGGACAAGGCGAAGGGGCGCATTAACATCCGCGTGAAGGATGTGGGGGATTTTGTACAGGTGGAGATTGAGGACAACGGGAAAGGCATCGGCCCCAAAGAACTGCCGTACATTTTTGACCGTTTTTACCGCACGGACGCTTCCCGCAATTCCGCGATGGGCGGCAGCGGGATCGGGCTGTCGATTGTGCGCAAGATCGTGGAAGACCACGGCGGGAAAATCTGGGCGAGCAGCAAGCCGGGCACCGGAACCGTGATGTATTTTGTGCTGAGAAAAGCGGCGGTGGAAACCGCTTAAAACAGGATTGGTTTGGAGGAAATTATGAGCAGGATATTGATTATCGAGGATGAGGAGAGCATAGCGGAGTTAGAAAAAGATTATCTGGAGCTGAGCGGATTTGAGGTTGTCACACAGAAGCGGGGGGACGCCGGATTAAAATGCGCGCTCGAGGAAGAAGTGGATCTTTTGATTCTGGATCTGATGCTGCCGGAAGTGGACGGGTTTGAAATCTGCCGTCTGGTGCGTGAGAAAAAGGATATTCCGGTGATCATGGTCTCCGCGAAAAAAGACGACATCGATAAAATCCGCGGCCTGGGGCTGGGCGCCGACGATTATATGACAAAGCCCTTTAGCCCCAGCGAACTGGTTGCGCGCGTAAAGGCGCACTTATCACGCTATGAGCGGCTGATCCATTCCAACGCAAAGGAAAACGACATTGTGGAAATCCGCGGCATCAAGATCGATAAGACCGCGCGCCGCGTCTGGGTGAACGGGGAAGAGCGCAGTTTTACGACAAAAGAGTTTGACCTGCTCACTTTTTTAGCGGAAAATCCAAATCATGTGTTTACCAAAGAAGAATTGTTCCGCGAAATCTGGGACATGGAATCCATTGGGGATATCGCCACCGTCACGGTACACATTAAAAAGATCCGGGAAAAGGTGGAGTTTGACACTTCAAAGCCGCAGTATATCGAGACGATCTGGGGCGTAGGCTACCGCTTTAAGGTGTAGGGCGATTGACAAACAGACGACCGCAGTAGTATAATGATTTCAAAACAGAAATCGGGAGGATTTTATGCGAAAAAGGATCATTGCATTACTTACGGCGGCGGTTGCCTGCATCGCAGCGCTGCCGGTCTTTGCGCAGGAGGACATGACATACGAATGTTCGTTTAACGATTTTTCCGTGGAAGGCGATACGGTAAAAATGCAGTGCTATCTGACGGTGCGCAGTCATCTGGATGAGGCGGCTTCTTTTTATGTTATGGCGGAATCGCAGGAAGATGTTGAGACGGGATTGCTCAAAGAAAAAGAACTGACGGCAAAGGATGCCGAAGGCTCGCCGATGCTGTTTACCGTAGAGGCAGGCGGGAGCATAGAACAAAAGGAGATCACGCTGGAGGGTGCGTTTGGCGGCAATCCGCAAAAGGCGGATCGAGAAGCGCCGGATAACATTCACCTTTTACGGGTTTATCCGTTTCATCCCACGCGGGACAACGTGGAAGCATTTGCATTTGCAAAAGACCAAGCGGGCGTTCCCTATAATGTAACGCCGGTTGGCTTTGCCGAACGGTATGGCTTTGAGATTTTTAAGTGGAGCGAAACCGGCAGTTCCATTTTGCGCTACGAGGGCAAAATCTATCCGCTGGGAGAATTTTTCGGCGGGTTTGGCGTTACTTCCTTCGCGGCGGCCGACCAGAATGCAGACGGCCGAGAAGAATTATATTTTACATTTTCGTGGGGTTCGGGCCTGCCCCGGTCCTGCGTCGGCTATTTTGATACGGCGGATAAAACGGTGAAGGAATTTGAATGGCAGAATTTTTTAGAGGAAGCGCTGCTGTGCGTGGATGAGAACCAACAGATCGCCGTATACAGCGCCGCCGGCGAATTTGGAAGTGTTAACGACGAAACGTACGGTGTGGACATCGTCCTTTTCCCGCAAAAAAAGCGGGCGCAAATCGATTTTGACGGCGAAAAGATTACGCTTTCGCCTGTGGAGGAATGATTACGGAATGAGAAAAGCGGCAATAATAGGGATAAAAATGAGGAGGTTTTGCCGCTTTGAAACATCCCGGACTGATTCGCTGTATCGCGGTGCTCGCCGCCGCTCTGGCATATTCGCTTCTTTTTCCGCAGACCCTTTTCCGCGACTGTATTCACGTTGTGTTTGGACAGGAGGAGACTGAAAATACAGGAGAAAACACCCTGACAGAAGAAGATTATCTGGATTTGTTCCGCCTGGAAAAAAGCGACTACAAAGTTACCTGGAAATTTTTTCAAAAAGATTGACTAAAAATTTACATGATGATACATTATTTATAAGATAACCTGACGGTAAAGGGGTGATTTCAGTGGCGGAAACAACGATGAATCTTGTAAAGAAACTGGTACATGAGAGCAAATATCTGGTGGTGTTCAGCGGGAGCGGCATGCAGCGGGACTGCGGACATAAAAGCCTGCGCGACCCAGAACGCGCTTACCGCATTGAGGCGGAATACGGATATTCCCCGGAGGAGATGTTCAGCAGCGCTTTTTATAACACGCGTATAGAGCCGTTTTATCAGTTTTACAAAAAGGAAATCCTCTCGGAAGAGATGAAGCCGGGCGCGGCATATCAGGCGATTGCCAGTCTGGAAAAAGAGGGGATCGTAAAAACGGTGATTACCAAAGAAATTTATGGGATGTGCAAAAAGGCGGGCTGCAAAAATGTGCTGGAGCTGCACGGAGATATCGAGGAAAACCGCTGCCCCAGATGCGGCAAAGTATATTCCAAACAGTACATAAAGGAAGCGAAGAAAGTGCCGCTGTGCGAAGACTGTATGGTAACGATCCGCCCCGGAATCCGTTTTTACGGGGAAATGATCGATAACGGCATTATGACAAAGGTTGCAAACGAGATTGCCAAAGCGGACGTCTTTTTAGCGCTGGGCGTGCGTCTGGATCCCGATTTTTGCGATCAGACCCTGTCTTATTACACCGGGGACAAACGGATTCTTCTCACCAACCGGGAAGACCCCGGAGACGTCAACGCGGATTATGTGGTACACGGAAATCTTAACGAGATTGTTCCGCAGATCCTGTAGGCGGATCATCAAGCTTCCAGAGAACAGATAACGGAGTACGGCCGACATAGACAGCGCTGTATACGCGGCGGCAGATTTCTGCAAGTTCCTGCGGCGACGCGGAGCGGAGAAGAAACTGCCCGATCCGGTCGGCTCCGTTTTGTACTTCCGAAACGGCATCTCCGATCCCAAAGTCCAGGGAGACGGCGACGCCGTCTTTTTTTAATGTATCCAGAATATCTGTGCGGATTTTCGTGATCGTACCCGCCGTCGGTGAAAATAAAAGGCGGGAGGTGCAGGGCGTTTGCCCGCGCACGGTAAAATCCGGCGTATTTCCCAAAGCGTTTTCCAGAATCTTTTCATAATAGGAAAACCCGCAGTATATGGAAATCAGCTCCGGAATGCCGGTTGCGCCGGAACGGCCGCCGATTTCCAGGATATAAGCGTCTTCACCTTGGATCAGTACATCACAATTAAAGGCGCACTGATCCAAACCGACCGCGCGGATCGCCCGCTCGATTTGAAGCCGGATATTTTCCAGCAGCTTTTCGGAACATACATAAGGGAACCGGTGGCCGGAAGGAATGGTAACGCCGCCTTTTGCGAGGACAAATTTTTCATGCGGCAAAAAAAGCGCTACTTTTTGATCACAGATAAAACCGTCTACCCCGATTTCGTGTCCTTCGATAAATTCTTCCACTAAAACATAGGGACGGCTGGTAACGCGCCGCGCTTCTTCGTAGGCGCGCAGCGCTTCCTGCGGCGTACCGACCCGCGTCACGCCGCGGCTTCCGGAACTGTCCACCGCTTTCACCATGACGGCGCGCGCGCCGTCGTCCTGTAATTTTTGAAACAATTGAAGAACTTCTTGCGGCGACTGCGCTTTATAAGACTTAGCCGCCATCACGCCGGCTTTTGCAAACGCTTTTTTCATGCGGTATTTGTCGGTTACGTTTAAAGTGGAATCATAAGACGGGCCGGGTAAATGCAGATCCCGGCAAACTCTCCCCAGCGTCCGCACGGCTACGTCCGTCCCCGCCGTGGCGATGCCGTCGATTTTTTCGGCGCGCGCGGCTTCCAGAACGGCTTCTTCGTCCGTCGTATCCAGAAAATAATGCCGGTTGGCCGCTTCAAAACCCGGATAGTTTCCGGGACGGCTGACTGCGATGGTATCCAGCCCCATGCGGCGGGCGCATACAATCAGAGGAAGCTGATAAACGCCGGCTCCCAGTATCATTATTTTTTTCATGTGTCCGGTTTTTCTCCCTGTTCAGAAATGTTGTACGTTTCGCGGATGATATACTGAGGCGTATTATTGATGCTTAAAATAATTTTGCCCAGATATTCTCCCATGATGCCCAGCGCCAGCAGCACAAACCCGAAAAACAGCAGCATGGCGCACATAATGGAAGCCCAGCCGAGCTGTTCGCTTGGCGCGATCAGCTGCCGGATCAGGATTGCCAGAGCGCCCAGAAATCCGGCGCCGGAAAATAAAATGCCCAGATAAGCGGAGATGCGCAGCGGAACAGCGGAAAAGTTCAGATAAGCAAGCCATAGCTTTACCAGTTTCCGGAACGTGTAGTTGGAAGAACCGTATTCCCGCCTGTGATGTTCGATGGGAACATTTGCAATGTTATTTGTGACACGGTAAAAAATCGCGTCTACATACGGGTTGAAATTGGTATAGCGGATCACTTCATCGCGTACCAGACGGTTGATTACCCAGTAATTGCTGGAGACAATGTTTTTGGGACGCCCCAGAAGAATGCGCGAAGTAACCGCGTTAAATTTACTGGAGAGATTTTTTAAAAAACTGTTTTTACGCACCTGGTAAAAGCCGTATACGAGATCGTACCCTTCTTTCATTTTATTTAACAAAATGGGAAGCTGGGACGGGTGCGTCTGCAAGTCGTCGTCCATTCCGACAATCCATTCTCCGCCGGTATAGTGCAGGCCCGCCATGATCGCGTTGTGCTGCCCGAAATTGCGCGCGAGCCGGATCCCCTTTACGAACGGATACTCTTCGCAAAGCCGACGGATCACATCCATTGTGCCGTCCTGGGAACAGTCGTTGACCAGAACAAATTCTACCGAATAATCCGGCATTTTATCAAATTCCTGTATCGTTAATTTTACCAGTTCTGCAATTGTGTGTTCGGAATTGTAGCAGGGAACGACAACGGAAACTAACATACTGTTTCACCTCATCAGATTTTATCGCTACTACTATACTATATTTTGCGGATGATGTCAAAAAACGAAAAAAGCGAGGGAAACGCGGGAAACGCACGGCGGGCGGGACGCTTGACAAACATGGGAAATAATTGTTTAATAATATCAAATTATGCGGGAGGCATGAAATGGAGCGGATAAAAAACTATATACAACTTCATTTAAACATCATGCTGTTTTCCTTTACCGGGGTATTCTCCAAGATGGCGGCCATGGCTTACAATCAGGGCGGCTTCGGGGAACCGCGCGTATTTTTGTTTGCGGGCCTGATGTTTCTTAACTGCGTGGTTTACGCGATCGCGTGGCAGCGCGTGATCGGGAAATTTATGCTCTCTACGGCGTACGCCAACAAAAACGTATACCTGATCTGGTCGCAGATCTGGGCGTTTTTTATTTTTAAGGAACAAATTTCCCTGCGCAATATCGTTGGAATGCTCGTGATTCTGACGGGGGTATGGATGGTACAAAGATATGAATAATCCGTATATCTGGTTTATGATAGCCGGCACTTTCTTTGGCGCTGTTTCGCAATTGCTGCTCAAACAAAGCGCCGGCAAAAAATACAAAAATATTTTGGGCGAATATCTGAATTGGCGCGTTATGACGGCGTACGCCATCTATTTTGGCGTGCTGATTCTGAATACATATTGCTTTACGCGGGTCCAGATGAAACTGGGGCCGGTGATCGACTGCTTTACCTATGCCTTTATCCTGCTTCTTTCCCGTCTGGTACTCAAAGAGAAAAGCACAAAGGGAAAACTGCTCGGCAATCTGGTCATCCTGATCGGAATTCTCATCTATACGCTCTGATTCTTTTTGTTAAAAGCGGCGCGTTTGCGCATCGTCGGGTCCAGAATCTTTTTGCGGATGCGCAGGCTTTGAGGCGTCACTTCCAGAAGTTCGTCCGTATCGATAAACTCCAGCGCCTGCTCCAGACTTAACACTTTCGGCGGCGTCAGCTTTAAGGCGTCGTCGGAGCCGGACGCGCGGGTGTTTGTCAGATGCTTGGTCTTGCACACATTCAGTTCAATATCCTCCGCTTTTCCGTTCTGCCCGATTACCATGCCGGAATATACTTTTTCTCCGGGGCCGATAAAGAGCGTGCCGCGCTCCTGCGCGCTGAACAGGCCGTAAGTGACCGATTCCCCGGATTCAAAGGCGATCAGGGAGCCCTGCTTGCGGTACTGGATATCTCCCTTATAAGGGGCGTAGCCGTCGTAAGTGGTATTTAAAATGCCGTTTCCTTTGGTGTCGGTCAGAAATTCTCCGCGGTAACCGATCAGCCCGCGCGCCGGGATAGAAAACTCCAGCCGCGTATAGCCGCTTCCCGCCTGCCCCATTCCCTGCAGTTCTCCTTTGCGGCTGCCCAGTTTATTAATAACGGGGCCGGAAAACTCTTCGGGGACGTCGATATAGGCAATCTCCATCGGCTCCAGCTTGCGTCCGCGCTCGTCTGTTTTATAGAGAACCTCCGCCTTGCTCACGGCAAATTCGTAACCTTCGCGGCGCATATTCTCAATCAGAACGGACAGATGCAGTTCGCCGCGCCCGGAAACCTTAAAACATTCCGTAGTTTCTGTTTCTTCCACACGCAGACTGACGTCGGTATTCAATTCGCGGAAAAGACGGTCGCGCAGATGGCGGGAAGTGACATACTTTCCCTCCTGTCCGGCAAGCGGACTGTCATTTACCATAAAATACATGGCGATGGTCGGTTCCGAAATTTTCTGGAACGGAATGGCTTCCACATACTCCGGGGAACACAGGGTATCTCCGATGTGCAGGTCGGCGATGCCGGAGATCGCCACAATCGAGCCGGTGCCGGCTTCTGTGACATCTACTTTATTTAATCCGTCAAATTCATAAAGTTTACTGATCTTTACTTTTTTCTGTTTATCCGGCTCGTGATGGTTTACCAGCGCCACTTCCTGATTGACGTGGATGGAGCCGTTTTCCACTTTTCCCACACCGATACGCCCTACATATTCGTTGTAGTCGATCGTGCTGATCAGCATTTGCAGCGGCGCGTCCGGATTTCCCTTCGGAGCGGGAATATCATGGATGATGGTTTCAAAAAGCGGAGTCATATCGCGATGCTCGTCCGAAAGCTCCAGAACGGCATAACCGGATTTTGCCGAAGCATAGATAAACGGGCAGTCCAACTGCTCGTCGGAAGCGTCCAGATCGATAAACAATTCGAGGATTTCGTCGATCACTTCCTGCGGCCTTGCTTCGGGACGGTCAATTTTATTGATGCAGACAATCACCGGAAGATCCAGATCCAAAGCCTTCCGCAGCACAAATTTTGTCTGAGGCATAGACCCCTCGAAGGCGTCCACGACCAGGATCACGCCGTCCACCATTTTCAGCACGCGCTCTACCTCGCCGCCGAAATCGGCGTGCCCCGGCGTGTCTACAATGTTGATCTTATAGTCTTTATAATATACGGCGGTATTTTTGGAGAGAATGGTAATGCCGCGTTCGCGCTCGATGTCGTTGGAGTCCATTACGCGCTCCGCCACTTCCTGATTGGCACGGAAAACGCCGCTTTGTTTGAGCAATTCGTCCACCAGCGTTGTCTTGCCGTGATCAACGTGCGCGATGATAGCGATATTGCGGATCTGCTCTTGATTCATAATTGTAAAATCCTTCTTTCTATATTTTTGCCTTAATCCTTTAGATAGTATAGCAGAAATTTCCCGATTGACAAGGGCTAAAGCATTTTCCCGCTGATTCTTTGGCGAAGTTTGTCGCCGGGCGTCGAAATATTTTTGCCCGGATGCGGCATATTTTTCCTTTTTGCTGAATAAATATAGGAATATAGCGAAATACGAAAAGAGATACTTCGTAAAGAAGAAGGGAGAACGCATACATATGTCAGACAAAATTATTGAAAACAATCAGGTATCTATTATCGGAGAGATCGTATCAGAGTTTCTGTTCAGCCACGAGGTATTTGGAGAAGGCTTTTATGTGGTGGAAGTACTGGTAAAGCGTTTAAGCGAATCGTCCGATTGCATACCGGTGATGATCTCCGAGCGGCTGATCGACGTTACGCAGGATTACCGCGGGGAATTTATCCGCGTGACGGGACAGTTCCGGTCATACAACCGCCATGAGGAGAAAAAAAACCGTCTGGTCCTTTCCGTGTTTGCCAGAGAGGTTGCCTTCACGGAAGAAGAGAGCGACAAAGTAAAAACAAACCAGATTTTTTTGGACGGCTATATCTGCAAAAGCCCGGTTTACCGCAAGACGCCGCTGGGAAGAGAAATTTCGGATATGCTGGTAGCGGTCAACCGTCCTTACGGGAAATCCGACTACATCCCCTGCATCTGCTGGGGCAGGAACGCCCGCTTTACGTCGGGGTTTGAAGTGGGCGGACATGTGCAGATCTGGGGCAGAATCCAAAGCCGGGAGTATGTAAAGAAAATGGACGGCGACATCACCGAAAAACGGACGGCGTACGAAGTTTCCGTCAGCAAACTGGAATGGCTGGGATAGGCGAAAGAGAAATCATTGACAAGCTATTTTATTGGTGCTATGATGAAAAAAACTGAATACGGTCAGATAGAGGTCGCGTGTTTCATCAGTAGGCAGCCGGATGCAGTCAGGTGCAGTAGAAAGCTTCCGAAAGGGAAAAACGCCGAAAGGTGCGGTACCTGGAGCCGTATTCTTGGGCATAGGGTGAAAAACCATATGACTGTCATGAGATGTCATGGAGAGCTATTCAAAGAAGATCATAAAATAATGTGAATGATGAGCGGGCTCTTTGGGACCCGCTCTTTTGTCACATGGGAACATACAGAAGAAGCATACAAAAGGAGGATGCAGTATGGCAATTTTTAAGGGAGCCGGCGTAGCAATCGTTACGCCAATGAAGGAAAACGGGGAAGTCTATTATGAAAAGCTGGGAGAACTGATTGAATTTCAGATCGCCAACGGCACGGACGCGATCATTATTTGCGGAACAACCGGGGAATCATCCACGCTTACGCACGAGGAACATCTGGACGTGATCCGATACGCCGTTGAAAAAACGGCTAAACGGATTCCGGTAATCGCCGGTACCGGTTCAAACTGTACGGACACAGCGATTTATCTTTCGCAGGAAGCGGAGAAAATAGGGGCGGACGCCCTCCTTCTGGTGACGCCGTATTACAACAAAGCAACGCAGAAAGGCCTGATCAGACATTACACAAGGATTGCAAATTCCGTAAAACTGCCGATCATTCTTTACAATGTTCCCGGCAGGACAGGTTGTAATATTTTGCCGGAAACAGCAGTTGCGCTGGCGAAAAACGTGGAAAACATTGTGGCGATCAAAGAGGCGTCCGGCAATATCGCCCAGGTGGCAAAACTGATGAGCCTTGCCGACGGCTGCATCGATCTGTATTCCGGCGAAGACGGACAGGTGGTTCCGGCGCTGTCGCTGGGCGGGATCGGCGTCATTTCCGTGCTGTCCAATATCGCGCCCAGGCAGACGCACGATATGGTGGCGCTTTACCTGGAAGGCAGGATAGAGGAAAGCCGCAGGATCCAGCTTCGCGCAGTCCCGCTGGTAGACGCTCTGTTCTGCGAAGTCAACCCCATCCCCGTAAAGACGGCGCTGAATCTGATGGGTATGAACGTAGGCCCGCTGCGCGGCCCGCTGTGCGAAATGGACGAGGCAAATGTACCGAAATTAAAGAAGGCAATGGAAGATTTCGGAATTACGCTGAATTAATGCGAGGAGAAGACAATGGTAAAAATATTAATGCACGGCTGTAACGGCCATATGGGACAAGTGATCTCGGAACTGGTGGAAAAAGACCCCGACGCGGTGATCGCGGCCGGAGTGGATAAAAATAACGACCGCAAAAACGCATATCCGGTGTTTACCGATTTGAGCAGCTGCGACGTTTCCTGCGATGTGATGATTGATTTTTCTTCTTATAAAGCGACGGACGGGGTGCTGGATTACTGCGCCAAAAAGAAGCTGCCGCTGGTTCTGTGTACGACGGGGCTGACCGGGGAGCAGATCGCAAAAGTAAAAGAATGCAGTAAAGAAACGGCGATTCTTCGCTCCGCCAACATGTCTCTGGGCATCAATACGCTGCTGAAGCTGATCCAGGAGGCGGCCAAGGTGCTGGCGAACGCCGGATTTGATATGGAGATTGTGGAAAAACACCATCGCCTGAAATGCGACGCGCCGAGCGGAACCGCCCTGGCGCTTGCGGATTCCTTGAACGAGGCGATGGGCGGACGGTATCATTACCGGTATGACAGGAGCGAAATCCACCAGCAAAGAGACGATCTGGAGATCGGCATTTCGGCGGTGCGCGGCGGCACGATTGTGGGCGACCACGACGTTCTGTTTGCCGGGCCGGACGAAGTAGTTACGTTCAGCCATCGGGCCTATTCCAAAGCAGTGTTCGGGAAAGGCGCCGTTGAGGCGGCAAAGTACCTTACCGGAAAACAGCCGGGGCTATATGATATGAAAGATGTTGTAAAGCTGTGATACAAACTGCGGCGTTCAAAGACGCCGCAGTTTTACGCGATTGCGGGATTTTTTCTTATTATTTGCTTAATTTTCACAAGAAAAGAGGAATATTTCAGAAAATAAGTTGACTTTTCCCATCTTCTGACGGTAGAATGAAAAAAGAAAATGGAAAGAAAAATACGGAGGGGGATATAATTGATAGGAGGAGAGACGATGAAAAGAGCAAGATTATGGATCCTGGTACTGGCGGTTGGCGCGGTGCTGGGCGGATGCAAGCATTCCCGCAAGGAAACCGAAGCGCCTACGGAAGCGCCCACAGAAACCCAGGTTATGACCGAAGCGCCTACGGAAGCGCCCACGGAGCCGCCTACGGAACGGGAAGATAGTATGAATAAGACCCGTCAGTTAAAGGGGCTGGTTAAGGAGTCCAATGCAAGTTCGCTTACCATTCAGACAGAACGCGGCAAGGAACTGGAGTTTTCGATTACGGGAGCGGATATCCAGTTGCCGAACGGCATTCAGAACGGCATTAATGTAACGCTTCTTTATAAAGGAAAGATCAGCGGCGACGATACCTCTGACGCGCGCGTTTTAATGGTGCTTGACCTGGCGGAAGGGGAAACCCCGGTAACGGAGGGCGAGCCGATGACAGAATCCGCCGAGGCGGATCCCAACGCGGGCGAGGGCACTCTTAGCGGTACGATCGAGGACGTCAATACGGACCGGATCGTTATTCTTGCCGACGACGGAGAATCCTATTATTTCTCCGCGTATCAGACGGCGGTGAACCTGGTTAACGGTCTGCAGGAGGGAAACTATGTAACGGTTCGGTATAACGGCGATATTTACGGACCGGATCTGGTGCTGGCGGACAGCATTACAGACAACGATCCGGCTGCCGGGGACGATACGGTAACGGCAGGACCGTCCGCAAGCGGAAATTATTCCTATGCAGGCGGCACGGTTACGGCGTATACGACAGATACGGTGTCTATTACGACGGACGAGGGACTGGATATTACCTTTGACACCACAGAGGCAACGCATTGCTACGAAAACGGGATTCTTGCCGGCAATTATGTTACGGTTGAGTATACCGGATCGCTGGAGGACGGCGACGGATCGGATGTAAAAGCCGTCGCGGTTTATGACTACACAGACGACGGCGCAGATCAGAGCAGCCAAAGCGGATCTGAGCAGAACAGCCAAAGCGGCTCCGGGCAGGACGCCGAGAGCGGATCGGATGAAAACGGCGCATCCGTTTCCGATACGGACGACGACGCTGTATAACAGGATCAGAACCCAAAAACGGGGGTTGGCACAAAATTTGTGCCAGCCCTCTTGTATTCTCTGAAAAAATGTTTTAAGATAAAAATTGCCAAATAGAAAGAAGGTAGCGCGGTATGAAAAAAATTGCAATTGTTACAGACAGCAACAGCGGCATTACGCAGCAGGAAGCGCAAAAACTGGGCGTTTTTGTATTGCCGATGCCGTTTTATATCAATCACGAACTGTACTTAGAGGGCATTACGCTTACGCAGGAGGAGTTTTACGAAAAACTAAAAGGCGATGCGGACATCAGTACATCGCAGCCCTCGCCGGGCAGCGTGACGGAACTGTGGGACAAGGTGCTGAAAGAATACGAGACGCTTGTTCATATTCCGATGTCGAGCGGGTTATCCGCATCCTGCGAATCCGCGCAGGCCCTTGCACGGGATTATGAGGGCAAGGTATATGTGGTGGATAACCAGCGGATTTCCATTACCCAGCGTCAGTCGGTGCTGGACGCGCTGCGTCTTGCGGAGCAGGGAAAGGATGCGCGGCAGATCAAGGATATTCTGGAAGAGATGAAGCTGGAAGCAAGCATTTATATTACGCTGGAGACGCTGAAGTATCTGAAAAAAGGCGGCAGGATCACACCGGCGGCCGCGGCGTTGGGAACCATTCTTAACTTAAAGCCGGTTCTGCAGATTCAGGGGGAAAAACTGGACGCGTTTTCCAAAGCGCGCGGCAAGATAAAGGCAAAAAAGATCATGCTGGAGGCAATACACCACGATCTGGAACATCGCTTTGCAAAAGAGGCGGCGAACGGGGAAATGGTGATTCAGGCGGCTTACGGAGGAAATCCGGAAGAAGCCGCGGAGTGGGTAAAGGAGATCGAGGAAAGCTTTCCGGGCACGAAATGCCATATGGATCCGCTTTCTTTAAGCGTTGCATGTCATATTGGCTACGGCCCGCTGGCGATCGCGTGCAGCAGGATGGTGCGTTAAATACAAAGGAGACCCGATTATGAAAAAAGCAAAAAAAATAATGATGATTCTGTGCATCCTGCTTGCCGTCTGCATGATGCCGGCAACGGCGGGCGCGGCGAAAAAAGTAACTTATGCAAAGACATACAGTTTGAAAGACGTGCGCAAGGCAGCGCGGACCAAAGGGAGATGGGTAAAAAAGAAAAAGGGCTGGCGTTTCCGCAAGAAAAGCGGCGGAGCCCTGAAGAACAGATGGATGAACGTAAACAATAAAATTTACTATGTGAACGCCGCCGGCTACCGCGCGACCGGATGGGTTAAGTATCGCGGGAAATTTTATTACATGGCGAAAAACGGCGAACTGCAGACCAAAACATGGGTAAAAGACGGGAAAAAATATTATTACGTCGGGGCGAACGGCCGCAGGAAGCAGTCCTGCTGGCTGACGCTGGACGGTAAAAAGTATTATCTGGACGAAGACGGCGTCCGCGTGACCGGGACGCAGTATATTGGAGAGAAAGGATATTATTTTAAGAAAAACGGCGTATACGACCCGTCCGTTAAGGTAAAACTGGAGGTCAACCCCAAAAAGAAGATGGTGGCGCTGACTTTTGACGACGGGCCGGGACCGTACACCGACCGTCTGCTCAAATGCCTGAAAAAGAACGGAGGCAAGGCAACCTTTTTCATGGTAGGCTCCAACGTCTCCAAGTATAAAAAAGTGGTAAAGAAAATGGCGGATATGGGCTGCGAACTGGGGAACCATTCCTACAATCATCTTGCGCTTACCACGTTGTCCAACAGTTCTATACGCTCGGAGGTCAGCCGAACCAATGCGAAAATCCGCGCCGCTGCGGGTAAGGATCCCACGCTGTTCCGGCTTCCGTACGGCGACGGCCACTCCAGCTCCAGAGTGCTTTCTTTGCTGCAGCTTCCGTCTATTTACTGGTCGATTGATACCAGAGACTGGGCGAATACCGGCAACCCGCAAAGTACCATCAATGCGGTGCTGAACAATGTAAAAAACGGAGATATTATTCTGATGCACGACATTCACCTTTCCACGGTGCAGGCGGCGGAAAAGATTATTCCGGCATTGAAAAAGCGGGGCTACCAGTTGGTGACGGTCAGCCAGCTCGCAAAATACAAAGGGAAGACCAACCTGAAAAACGGGAAAACATATTATAGTTTCCGGTAAAACAGCTTAACAGAAGAGTGTCCCAAAAGCCTTTGACTTTTGGGACACTCTCTATTTATTTTTGCGCGGAATATTCCAGCGCCGCTTCCACAAAACCGCGGAACAGCGGATGCGGGCGGTTCGGACGCGATTTCAATTCCGGATGCGCCTGCGTTGCGATAAAGAACGGATGGGTATTCAATTCGATCATTTCCACAATCCGTCCGTCCGGCGAGAGGCCGGATAAGGTAAGACCATTCTTTTCCAGAATCCCGCGGTAATCGTTGTTTACTTCATAGCGATGTCTGTGCCGCTCGCAGATAGTATCTTCGCCATACAGCCGGCGCGCCTTTGAATTTTTATCCAGCCCGCAGGGATAGGAACCCAGGCGGAGCGTACCTCCGATGTCCTCCACGCCGGTCTGATCCGGCATCAGCGCGATCACCGGATGCGGAGTGGAAGGATTCAGTTCGATGCTGTGCGCATCTTTCAGCCCGGCGACATTACGGGCATATTCCACAATGGCAAGCTGCATGCCCAGACAAAGCCCAAGATAAGGAACGTTATGGATGCGCGCATAATGGATGGCGCTAATCTTGCCGTCTATGCCGCGGTCGCCGAAACCGCCCGGCACGAGGATGCCGCAGACGTCGCCAAGCAGCTCGCCGGCGTTTTCTTCATTCAGCAATTCGGAATCGATCCATTTGATATGTACGGTGGCGTGCTGGGCAATGCCGCCGTGCTTTAACGCTTCCACAACGCTGATGTAAGCGTCGTGAAGCTGCGTATATTTTCCAACCAGTGCGACGGTCACATCCCTTGTGGGATGGCGCAGCGCCTCCACCATAGAAGTCCAGTCCGTCAGATCCGGTTCGGGACAGGGCAGGTTGAGACATTCGCACGCCACCTGCGCCAGCTTTTCCTGTTCCATTGCCAGCGGCGCTTCATACAGGTATTGGACGTCGAGATTCTGCAATACATGGCTGACCGGCACATTGCAGAACAGAGCGATTTTTTCCTTAATGCCCGCTTCCAGCGGCAGTTCGGAACGGCAGACCAGAATATCGGGCCAGATTCCCATGCCCTGCAGCTGTTTTACGCTGGTCTGGGTCGGTTTGGTTTTCATTTCGCCGGAGGCTTTAATATATGGAATTAAAGACACATGGACGAGAATGGCGTTCTCCCTGCCGACGTCATGCTGGAACTGGCGGATCGCCTCCAAAAACGGCTGGCTTTCAATATCGCCCACCGTACCGCCCACCTCGATGATGGCAATGTGCATTTCATCGGAAGTATAATTGCGGTAAAAACGGCTCTTGATCTCGTTGGTAATATGGGGGATCACCTGTACGGTGCCGCCT
>CANQJX010000011.1 GCA_947624335.1 uncultured Marvinbryantia sp. | reverse complement strand
AGCACGGGGAGGAGTGCGGATGCGGGCACGACCATGACCACGACCACGAGCATGGGCATGACCATGAGCACGAGCACGACCATGAGCACGAGCATGAGCACGAACACCACCATGAGCATGACCATGACCACGAGCATGAACACCACCATCACGACCATGACCATGAGCATCACCACGACCACGGCCATCATCACGCGGACGAAATATTTACAAGCTGGGGATGCGAGACAATCAAAACCTATACCAGAGACGAAATTGCGGCAATCTTAAAAACGCTGGAGGAAACGAAGGAGTACGGAACGGTGCTGCGCGCGAAGGGAATGGTGGCAGGCGCCGACGGGGAATGGATTTATTTTGACATGGTTCCGCAGGAACAGGAAGTGCGAAGCGGCGCCGCGGAATATACAGGGCGCGTCTGCGTGATCGGATCGGAACTGAACGAAGAAAAACTGGCTCAGTTGTTTGGCGTATAAGAAAGAAGGGAATGTTATGAGGCAGCCATCGGTAATGGTTTATCTGATGACCGGATTTCTGGACAGCGGGAAAACACAATTTTTAAAATTTACGCTTGCGCAGGACTATTTTCAGATCCGCGGGAGGACGCTTCTGATCCTCTGCGAAGAGGGAGAAGAAACCTACGACGCGCGCGAGATGGAGAAATACCGCGTGGACATAGAGCGCGTGGAAAATCAGTCGGAACTGACGACGCAGTACATGGAAAAGCTGGATCAGAAATATCATCCGCGCCGGGTGGTGATCGAGTATAACGGCATGTGGAAGGTAAGCGATTTTGAAAGCACGCCCCTGCCCGAACGGTGGTATCTGGAGCAGAAGCGGAAAACGGTAGACGCCAGCACGTTCGCGATGTATCTGACCAATTTAAAGCCGCTGTTTGTGGAGATGGTGCGCGGCTCCGAGATGGTGCTGTTTAACCGGTGCGAAGACTTAGAGCCGCTTGCCGGATATCGCAGAAGCGTAAAAGTGGTAAATCCGCAGGCGGAGGTTATTTTTGAAAACGAGCAGGGCGAGATTGAAAATATCTTTACCGACGACGTGCCTTACGATTTAAACGCGCCGGTAGTGGAGATCCTGCCGGAGGATTACGGCATCTGGTTTGTGGACGTTATGGAAAATCAGGAGAAATATAAAGGGAAAGTGGTGGAGTTCACTTTAAAAGCGCAGAAGTACCCCGGCTTTCCAAGCGGGATCTTTGTGCCGGGACGCATGGCGATGACCTGCTGCGCGGACGATACCACCTTCCTGGGTTATGTATGCAAATGCGGCAGCCTGCCGGAACCGAAAAACGGGGAATGGATCCGGCTGCGGGCGAAAATTGATTTTGCAAGGCTGTCCGTATACCGTGGGGTCGGACCGGTGCTGCAGGCGCAGCAGATCGAGCCGGCGCAGGAGATACCGGAGATGGTATTTTTTAACTAAAGGGAAATAAGCGAAAAGAGTAAAGGAGGATTTTCAAATGAAAAACGCAATGGAGGCGATGCTAACGCGCAGAAGCATCCGCAAATTTAAACCGGACATGGTGCCGCGGGAAATGATCGATCAGATTCTGGAAGCCGGTACTTACGCGGCGACCGGCATGGGAAAACAGTCCCCGATCATAATTGCGGTGACGCAAAAAGAACTGCGCGACCGGATCGCCGGGGAAAACGCAAAAATTATGGGATCGGATACGGATCCGTTTTACGGCGCGCCGGTCATTCTGATTGTTCTGGCGGACAAGAACGTTCCCACGCATGTCTATGACGGAAGCCTGGTGATGGGAAACCTGATGCTGGCCGCGCACGCGCTGGGGCTTGGAAGCTGCTGGATCCATCGGGCAAAGGAAGAATTTGAAAGCCCACAGGGGAAAGCCTTCTTACAGTCTCTTGGCATCGAGGGCGATTACGAGGGAATCGGGCACTGCGCAATCGGCTATGCGGATATGGCGGATCCGCGTCCCGCGCCCAGAAAAAAATCCTACTTATATTATGTTGAATAAAACGGCGGAAGAACAGGTATGTATATTATTGTAGGACTGGGAAATCCGGGATCTTCTTACGCGCATACGCGGCATAACGCGGGCTACGACGCCATCGATGTGCTGGCGGACCGGTATCATATTGACGTGACAGGCAGGCGTTTCCAGGCGTTATGCGGCAAAGGCATGATCGAAGGGCAGCATGTGGTGCTGGCCAAACCGTTCACCTTTATGAACTTAAGCGGACAAAGCGTGTACGAACTGGTAAATTTTTATAAGATTGATGAAACCTCCCAACTGATCGTCATTTACGACGACATCAGCCTGCCTCCGGGACAGCTTCGCATCCGCAAGAAAGGAAGCGCCGGAGGGCACAACGGGATCAAAAACATCATTGCGCATCTGGGCGGGCAGGAATTTTGCCGCGTCAAAGTGGGAATCGGAGAAAAACCCGCCGCCTATGATCTGGCGGATTATGTGCTGAGCCGTTTTTCGGCGGATGAGCGGGCGCTTCTGGACGACGCGCTGGTCCGGGCGGCGAAGGCGGCGGTGATGATAATGACGGACGGGGCGGACGCCGCCATGAACGAGTATAACAGGAAGGTAACGCTATGAAGGCATTTACAGCTCCGCTTGCCGATTTGGAAGAATTTCATCTGGTACGGGCAGACCTGAAAAAAAACAGAGGGATCCTGCAGGTATCGGGATGTATCGAGGCGCAAAAATCCCATTTTATGTATTGCGCTTCCGAGGGATATTCGCGAAAACTGATTATTACTTACAGCGATCTGCGCGCAAAAGAGATCTGGGAAAATTACCGGTTTTTTGAACCGTCCGTACTTCTCTATCCTGCGCGCGATCTGATGTTTTACAGCGCGGATATCCGCAGCCATCAGATCGAACAGCAGAGAATGACCGTTTTAAAGGCGCTCTTAGAAGAGCGGGACGTTACCGTGATCACTACCTGGCCGGGGTGTATGGAGCGCATCCTGCCGCTGGACGCGATCCGGGAGCATGTCCTTACGTTCCGGCAGGACAGCGAGATCCATCTTACCGAGCTGTCCGAACAACTGACGGAGATGGGCTATGAAAAAGTGTTTCAGGCGGAAGCCCCCGGACAGTTTGCCGTGCGCGGCGGCATCCTGGACATCTTTCCGATGACCGAGGAAGTGCCGGTGCGTATCGAACTGTGGGGCGACGAGATCGATTCCATCCGCAGTTTTGACCCCGAAAGCCAGCGCTCGATTGAAAATCTGGAGACGGCGCGCATCTATCCCGCCAGCGAGACGGTGGTAAGCAAAGAGCAGGCAAAGCGGGCCGCGCAGAAAATCCGTGAGGAGAGCGCAGCGCAGGAAAAGCTGCTGCGCGAGAACCGGAAAACAGAGGAAGCGCACCGCTTAAAAACGATGGCGTCGGAAATCTGTGAACGTCTGACGGAATATCAGGAATGCGGCAGCCTCGACGCCTACACACCGTATTTTTATGAAGAAACGGTGTCTTTTCTGGATTATTTCGGAGAAGACGCCTTAATTTTGCTGGACGAACCGAACCGCATCGCGCAGGAAGGAAACGCGGTGGAGGCGGAATTTTCCGAAAGCATGGAAAACCGTCTGGAGAAGGGATATATTCTGCCCGGACAGGCGGATCTGCTCTATGGCAGCAGGCAGATGATCGGCGCTTTAAACCGCAGGAACTGCCTGGGGCTTTGCATCATGGATCTCCCGCGCGACGAGTGGAAGGTCAGCGGACGCTACAATATGACGGTGCGCTCCATCAACTCGTATCGCAGCAGCTTTGAACAGCTTGTAAAAGACTTAAAGCGCTGGAAAAAGGAAGGATACCGGGTGGCGCTTCTTTGCGCCTCGCGCACGCGCGCCGGCCGTCTGGCGGAAGACCTGCGCGACCAGGGGCTGAACAGCTTTTTCACAGAAAACATGGACCGCGAGATCCAGCCGGGAGAGATTCTGATTGCCAAAGGCAATACCCACCGCGGTTACGAATATCCGCTGATCCGCTTGGCCGTGATCTGGGAAAGCGATATTTATGGAAAAGAAAAAAAGAAAAGAAAAAAGCAGCGCCGCTACGAGGGCGTTAAGATCGCCAGCCTCGCGGAGCTTTCCCCCGGGGATTATGTGGTTCACGAAAGCCATGGGCTTGGTATTTATCGCGGAATCGAGAAAATCGAAGTCGATAAAGTGATGAAGGACTACATGAAGATCGAATACAGCGGAGGAAGCAATCTTTATGTATTGGCGACACAGTCGGACGCGATTCAGAAATACGCGGGTTCCGATGCGAAACTTCCGAAATTGAATAAGCTGGGCGGGCAGGAGTGGAACAAGACCAAAAGCAGAGTGCGCACGGCGGTGCGCAGTATCGCGCGCGAACTGGTCAGCCTGTACGCCGCGCGCCAGGAACGGCAGGGTTTTACCTATGGACCGGATACGGTATGGCAGCGTGAGTTTGAAGAACTGTTTGAATTTGAGGAGACCGACGATCAGCTTGCCGCAATCGAAGAGACCAAGCGCGATATGGAAAGCAGCAAAATCATGGACCGCCTGATCTGCGGCGACGTGGGTTTCGGAAAGACAGAGATCGCGATTCGCGCCGCGTTTAAAGCGGTGCAGGAAGGAAAACAGGTGGTCTATCTGGTGCCCACGACCATTCTCGCGCAGCAGCACTACAATACGTTTGTGCAGCGCATGAAAGATTTCCCCGTGCGCGTGGATTTGCTGTGCCGTTTCCGCACGCCCGCCGAGCAGAGGAAAACGCTGGCCGATCTGAAAAAAGGGCTGGTGGATATTGTGATCGGCACGCACCGCGTGCTTTCCAAAGACGTGCAGTATAAAGATCTGGGGCTTCTGGTGATCGACGAGGAACAGCGCTTCGGCGTGGCGCATAAGGAGAAGATCAAGCAGTTAAAGACCAATGTAGACGTACTCACGCTGACGGCGACGCCGATTCCCCGCACCCTGCACATGAGCCTGATCGGCATTCGCGATATGAGCGTTCTGGAAGAACCGCCGATGGAGCGCATCGCCATCCAGACCTATGTGATGGAATACAACGAAGAAATGGTGCGCGAGGCCGTCAGCCGCGAGCTTGCGCGAGGCGGACAGGTTTATTATGTATATAACCGCGTCAACACCATTGTGGAGATGACCAACCGCATTGCCGCGCTGGTGCCGGAAGCAAATGTGGCTTTTGCGCACGGGCAGATGAAGGAGCGGGAACTGGAGCGCATCATGTATGATTTTATCAATGGGGATATTGACGTGCTTGTTTCCACCACGATTATTGAAACGGGCCTGGATATTCCCAACGTTAATACCATGATCGTCCATGACGCGGACACGATGGGGCTTTCGCAGCTTTATCAGCTGCGCGGGCGCGTGGGCCGTTCCAACCGCACGGCGTATGCTTTTTTGATGTACCGCCGCAATAAGATGTTAAAGGAAGTGGCGGAGAAGCGGCTTCATGCCATCCGTGAATTTACGGAGCTGGGCAGCGGCATTAAAATCGCCATGCGCGATCTGGAAATCCGCGGCGCCGGAAATCTGCTCGGCGCCGAGCAGCACGGCCATATGGAAGCGGTGGGGTACGACCTGTACTGCAAGATGCTCAACGAATCGGTGCGGGAGTTAAAGGGCGAAACGGATGTGACAGATACGTTTGAAACCGTGATCGATCTGGATATCGACGCCTATATTCCGGAAAAATATATCCGTTCCGAGAGCCGGAAGCTGGATATTTATAAGCGGATCGCTGCCATCGAAAACCAGGAAGAATATGACGACATGCTGGAGGAACTGATGGACCGTTTCGGAGAACCCCCGAAAGCCGTCCAGAATCTTCTTGCGGTCGCGCATTTAAAGGCAATCGCGAAAAGCGCGTATGTGACGGAGCTGACGCAAAAGGGCAACTATATCAGATTTGTGATGTACGAGCGGGCGCCGGCGGATCCGAAAAAAATTGAAGCGCTGATCCGGTATTACAAAGGGAAACTGAAATTTGTCGTAGAGGCCAATCCGTATTTTCTGTACAGCAAACCGCGCGTCAATGCCAAAGACAACGCGGATATCCTTACGCTGACGCGGGAACTTTTGGAGGCAATCCGCACGATCCGCCCATAAAATAGCAGAAAAAAGTTGCGGTATCGGGAAAAAAGAGCTATACTAATCATTAGTATTTGGAAAAGAATGAAAAGTGAGGAGAATACTTATGAGTAAATTTGTAAAACGACTGATCGCGGCAAGTATCTGCGCAGGCTTATCCGCATGTATGCTGACCGGCTGTTCTTCTCTGAATAAGAACAAGGTTTTGATGAGCGTGGACGGGACGGACGTTACCTTAGGACAGGCGGCGTTTCGCCTTCGCTTTATCCAGTGGAACACAGAGAATATGCTTGGCGGACTGTTCCCCGGGCAGAACCTGTGGGAGCAGGATCTCAGCGGTTCCGGCACTCCTTATGGCGATACGGCAAAGAGCCAGGTTCTTGCGGAATTGCAGGAGATGGTTCTGACGGAACAGCATGCCGGGGACTACGGCGTGACGCTGAGCGCGGATGAGGAGACGGCGATTGCGGAAGCGGCGCGCGCGTTTCTCGATGCAAACTCCGCAGATACGCTAAAAGCGATGTACGCGGACGAAGAGACGGTTGTGCGGGTGCTTACCTTAATGACGATTCACGAAAAGGTAGAAGAAGCAATCCGCGCGGAAGCCGATACCAATGTAACCGAGAAAGAGGCGGCGCAGAAGACGATCCAGTACGCGCTGTTCAGCACGGCGGGCACAACGGACGAGGATGGCAATACGACGGAACTTACCGACGAGGAAAAAGAGGAGATCCATCAGCAGGCTCTGGATGTGATCGAGGCGGTAAACGGCGGGAAAACGCTGGAAGACGCCGTACACGAGATTGACGAGCAGAAAAATGTGATCACCAATTCCTACGGCACGGACGATACCGTTTTAAATGAAAACATCAAAAAGGCGGCGGATCAGCTTGAGGACGGCGAACTTGCCGAAGAACCTGTGGAGACCGACGGCGGCTGGTATGTGGTGCAGATGGTCAGCACGTTTGACGAGGAAGCGACGGAAGAACGCAAAGTTGAGATTGTGCAGGAGCGTCAGTCGGAACATTTAACCGAGGTTCTGGACGGCTGGACGCCGGAGAACGTAAGCGTGGACAACGATCTCTGGAGCAAGATTACGTTTGACGTTACTTTCTACAAAGAGCCGGAGACCGAGACAGGAACCGAAGGCGCCGAGACGGAAACGGTCAGCGCCGAAACGGAGACAAACGAAGCGGCGCAGACAGAAACAGAAACCGCGACGGAGCAGGAAGCGCAGAGCGAGACGGAAACAGCGAGCGAGGCGTAAAATCAAATTGACAGAAAGCCGGGAGAGGGAACACTCCCGGCTTTTTTCTTCTGATTTGACACATGATTACAAAAGTATAAAGAATATTACGCAAATGTTAAAAATCCATATTTATATCACAATCAAGCTTTAAAATGAGAAAAAATGCATAAGATATTTTGTGATATATATGAGGAGAAAGTAATGAAAAAGAACCGGATTTTAGTGGTGGAAGATGAGCGGAAGCTTGCCAGAACCATGGAGGATTTTTTAAAGCTGCAGGGTTATGACGTCGTGTGCGCGAAAGACGGCGAGAATGCCCTGAAGATTTTTTATGCAGACAGGCCGCAGGTAGATCTGGTTCTTTTGGATGTGATGCTGCCGGGAATCAGCGGACATGAGGTTTTAAGGGAGATCCGGGGATCATCGGACGTTCCGGTTATCCTGCTGACTGCACGCTCCTCCGTGGAGGATCAGATGAGCGGCTTCGAAAAGGGCGCGGACGACTATATCACCAAACCGTACACGCTGGAACTGGTCAAGCTGCATATTGAGGCTGTGTTAAAGCGCGCGGGCAAGCTGCGCCCGGTGCTGGAATACGGCAATATTACGATTGACGTCGCCGGACAGATGGTTTACTGGAAAGGCGAGTATATTGAAACGACCAGAAAGGAATATGAACTGCTTGTTTATTTTATCGAAAACAACGGGATCGTTCTGGCGCGCAATACGATATTGGACGCGGTCTGGGGATACGATTATGTGGGCGATATCCGCACGGTAGATACGCTGGTAAAACAGCTTCGCAAAAAACTGACGGAAGAGTGTACTTATATCAAATCTGTTTACGGCGTGGGCTATCTGTTCGGGGAAAACAAGAAATAGCGCCATTCTTGCAGACAAACGGCGCGTATGCTATACTTTAAGCATCTCCTGTGGATCAGAAACGAGGTATACGGATGCAGTGGAAAATCAGAAAAACGGCGGCGGAGCATCCGGCTGCGGCGCTTTGTGTCATTCTGGCCGGCGTGCTCCTTATTTACGGGCTGTCGGCTAATCTTTTTTTTATCAGCGGCCAGAAAAAAGATTTGATTTACGCGTATGAGGAAATTGCGCTGATGGACCTGCCGGAATTTGACGAAGAAGACGAACAGATCCTGCAGAGCTTTCAGGGAGACGGGCTGCAGTTCTGGATCGCCAAAGAAGACTTTACACCGGTTTATACAAGCGGTTCCGTTTACGACAGCGGAAAGCGTATCGAACGGTACATCAAGGGGAAATTGGACCAGTATCAGAAAAAACCGTCCGTCACCGTCCGAAGATACCGCGACACGCAGGTTATCCGGCTGCGCGCCATTGTCACATGCGGACAGGCGGACTATTATGTCTATATTCGGAAGGAACTGCGCGCAGTGTACGCGATGATCGCGCAGACGATCCTGTATTTCCTGCTTGCGGGCCTGCTTGCAGCCGCGCTGTACGGCGCGGTTTTGCGCAGAAGGTCACTCTGCGTGAAATTAGTTCCGCAGGGGCTGCCGGACAGCGTATCGCAGGGACAGCATCAGCTTGACGAGGCGCAAAAAGAATTTGTGGCGAACATTTCCCACGAGCTGAAGACGCCGCTTGCGGTAATTTCCGGGCAGGTAGAAATGCTGCAGGGCATGGGGGATGAGATCGACCGCGATTATTATTTTTCTTCCATCCGCGAGGAGATTGATAAGATGTCCAAAATGGTGGGAGACCTTCTGGACATCACGATCATGGATCACCACATAGAAGAAATGGAACTCAGCCGCGTAAATCTGACCGAACTGATGGAATACATGGTTTTAAAATACGACGCGCTGTTTCAGAAAAACAAGATTAAGGTAGAGTCGGAACTGGAAAAGGACTGCATGGTGCATGGCAACCGCATGTATCTGGAGCAGGCGGTTAATAACTATATTATGAACGCGTTCCAGCATACGGGGCAGGGGAAAAATATGCGGATCTGCCTGCGGACGCAGGACAGGGACGCGTATATCGGGATTTATAACGAAGGCCCTCTGGTTCCCGCGGAGGATATCGGCCGCATTTGGCAGAGCTTTTATAAAAATTCACAGGGAAAGCATAAAAAGGACGCAAAAATGAGCAATGCCGGACTGGGATTGTATATGGTCAAAAAAATTATGGAACAGCATCACGGTTCCTGCGGGGCGGAAAATAAAGAAAAAGGCGTGGAGTTCTGGATGAGGATTCCACTTGCACAGTGAAAATGTTCGGTATAAATTCCTCTGTTTTACAGATACTACATTTATCCAGACAAAAAGATAAATGCGCAAGAAGGTAAAATGGAGGAATTTTTTTATGAAAGCAACAGGAATTGTAAGAAGAATAGACGACCTCGGAAGAGTAGTCATACCAAAGGAAATCAGAAAAACATTACGAATACGGGAGTCGGATCCGCTGGAAATCTTTACGGACCGGGAAGGCGAGATCATTCTCAAAAAATATTCGCCCATCGGAGAACTGGGCAGCTTTGCGAAAGAATACGCGGAATCCCTTGCACAGACGACGGGACACGGCATCTGCATCACAGACAAAGACCAGATCATCGCCGCGGCGGGAGGGCTAAAGCGCGAATATGTGGGGCGCCCCATCAGCGGGTCTCTGGAAAGCCTGATCGGCGAGCGGGAAAACGTGGTCTATAATATGTCCGACAGAGAGTATATCCAGATCGCGGACAGCAGCGAGGAAAAGCGCCCGCAGGTGATCAGCCCGATCATCAGCGAGGGAGACGCCGTCGGCGCGGTTGTCATGGTGGGAAAGACCGACAAGGTGCAGATGGGAGAAACGGAAAAAATTGTGGCCAAATGCGCCGCAAACTTTATGGGAAAACAGATGGAGTAAATGCGTTCGCCGTAAAAGCGACAGAAAAAGGGCAGGAGAGATACCGCTATCTTCCTGCCCTGTTTTTTGCCGCCGCTTTGGATCAGACATCCCGGTTCATCTGCCGCAAAAGCTGTTTTTTTACATCGTACAGCCGATCGGACAGATCCACATACACTTCCTGCGGATTGACGAGACGGCGCGTTTCATCCCAGAGGCTGTTCAGTTCTTTTTCGCAAATATCGCGGATTTCCATTACGCTCGGAGAAGTATAAACGCACGCGCCTTTGCAAAAGACGGGAACCAGAAGTTCGCGCAAAGTATAGGAGCCGCCCTTTAGCTTTGTATGTTTCCACGTTTCGATCGGATCAAAAATGACAAGATCTTTGGACTCGTCAAACGTCTCGTCTGCAAGCGAGATCAGATCCGCTTTTATTTTATGCGCCTCTTTCTCGTAAATGCGGTAAATGGTTTTATTGCCCGGATTGGTTACTTTTGCCGTATTGTCGGAAAGCTTGATCTTGGGGAGAAACGTTCCGTCCGGACCCTGGACGGCGGCAAGTTTATAAACGCCGCCGAACGAAGGGCAGTCTTTGGAGGTGATCAGATTGGTGCCTACGCCCCACGACGTGATCTTTGCCCCCTGCGTTTTTAAACTGTCGATCAGGTATTCGTCCAGATCGCTGGAAGCGGCGATATAAGCGTCCGGGAAACCGGCGTCGTCCAGCATCTTGCGCGCCTTTTTGGAAAGGTAGGCAAGGTCGCCGCTGTCCAGACGGATGCCGTAATTTTTTAACCCGGCGCCCGCGTCCTTCATTTCCCGGAAAACGCGGATGGCGTTGGGCACGCCGGATTTTAAAGTGTCATAAGTGTCCACCAGCAGGCAGCAGGCGTCCGGATAAAGATCCGCGTAGGCTTTAAACGCAAGGTATTCGCTGGGGAAGCTCATAATCCAACTGTGGGCGTGCGTTCCCTTTACCGGCACGTCAAAAAGCTGTCCGGCAAGTACGTTGGAGGTGCCGATACATCCGCCGATCATGGCCGCTCTTGCCCCGTAGATGCCCGCGTCCGGCCCCTGCGCGCGGCGAAGCCCAAACTCCATGATCCCGTCGCCCTGCGCCGCGTAGACCACGCGGGACGCCTTGGTGGCGATCAGGCTCTGGTGGTTGATGATCGTAAGGATCGTTGTTTCTACAAGCTGCGCCTCCATAATCGGCGCGATTACCTTTACCAGCGGTTCGCGCGGAAACACGACCGTTCCCTCCGGGACGGCGTAAATATCGCCGCTGAAATGAAATGTGCTTAAATAGTCCAGAAAATCCGCGTCAAACATTTGCAGGCCCGCCAGATAGTCGATGTCCTCTTTTGAAAAACGGAGATTTTTGATATAGTCGATCACCTGCTCCAGTCCGGCCGCGATGGCATAGCCGCCGTCGCACGGATTCCTGCGGTAAAACATATCAAACACGACGGTTTCGTCCGAATGATTTTTAAAATATCCCTGCATCATGGTCAGTTCATACAGATCTGTCATCAGGCTGAGATTCCTTGTACACATGGCAATTCTCCTTTGAAAAAATTTGCATTTCGGTATGGATTTGATTATACTATCTTCTTCCCAAAAGTGTTAGCCTTTTTTCAAAATTTATCAAAAAAAGGGCTTGCAATTCAAAGGAACATGGTCTATAATACTGTTTGTTGTAACGTCTGCAACCGATAAAGGGCTATCGCCAAACGGTAAGGCAACGGACTCTGACTCCGTCATTTCCAGGTTCGAATCCTGGTAGCCCTGCTGAAAGAAAAGAGCATCCGAAAGGGAGAGGCTTCGTAAGGAAGACCTCTCCCTTTTGCATCATCCATCGGGAGCGGTTTCCTTTATGCGATGCTTTAAAGTTTTCGAATTTAGTCAAGTAAGATTTGCCAAATCATACTTGACTAAATTTATTTTCCGCGCTATACTATAGCTGTGATAAAAAAGGAGGTAATGCGATGTTTATCGGCAGAGAGCGGGAACTTGAGGCCCTGAATAAGCTATATTCCTCAAACAAGTTTGAATTTGCGGTTATATACGGACGGCGGCGTGTCGGGAAAACGGCGCTGATCAATCAGTTTATCAAAGATAAAAACGCTGTTTATTTTATGGGTGTTGAAAGTAACGCCAAGCAAAACCTTGAAAACTTCAGCAAGAGCATTTTAGAATACCATAGCGGGATCGGGACGGAAAGCTCTTTTCTCTCCTTTCAGGCGGCTTTGGAGTATGTATTCAGGCTGGCCGAAAAGGAACGGCTTCTCCTCGCCATCGACGAATACCCCTATGTCGCCCGGTCGGAGAAAAGCCTTGCCTCCACGCTTCAGCTTCTTATCGACAAGTACAAGGACAGTTCGAAGCTGATGCTGATTCTCTGCGGCTCGTCCATGTCTTATATGGAAGATCACGTTCTTGCCTATAAAGCGCCGCTTTATGGACGGCGGACGGCGCAGATGAAGATCGTTCCCTTTGACTTTGAGGAAACCTGCCGGTATTTTCAGCACTTCTCCGACGAAGACAAGGCGCTGATCTATGGGATTGCCGGCGGCACACCGCAGTATCTGCTGCAAATGAATGATGAGCTGAGCGTCGAAGAAAATATTAAAAACACGTTCCTGAATCCTGCCTCTGCGCTTTTTGAAGAGCCGGAAAATCTGCTTAAGCAGGAGGTGCGGGAGCCTGCGCTGTATAACGCCATTATTACGGCGATTGCCACCGGCTCCACCCGGCTGTCGGAAATCTCCGGCAAGGTCGGCGAGGACACCAATGTATGCTCCGCTTATGTGAAAAACCTTGTTTCTCTTGGCATCATCCGAAAAGAGACGCCTTACGGCGAAAAGGCGTCCCGGAAAGCGATATATTCCATCGAGGATAATTTGTTCCGCTTTTGGTATCGCTTTGTGCCGGAGAACAATTCCATCATTGCCCGCGGCGGCGCCGATTTCGCTTATAAACGTATCGAGCCGTTTCTGTCCGATTATATGGGCAAGGTGTTTGAGGAAATCTGCAAGCAGTATCTTTGGAAGCTATTGCTTGCCGGAAAGTGTCCGGTCGGGTTTTCCTCTATCGGCCGGTGGTGGGGAAACGACCCGACAGAAAAGCGTCAGGCAGAGATCGACATTCTTGCCGAGCAGGATAAAACCACCGCTCTTTTCGGCGAATGTAAATGGACAAACGAAAAAATTGACCTTGGCGTGCTGGAAACGCTGATAAAACGCAGCGAACTGTTTTTGTATAAACGTAAATATTTTTACCTTTTTGCCAGGTCCGGCTTTACCAAAGGATGTATGGACCGGGCAAGAACGATGGGGAATGTAACGCTGGTGAGGTATGAGAATATGCTGAAATTCCTGCTGTTTATGGATAATTAGACGATCAGGCGGAAATATGTCAGAGACAGTATTTTTGCCTGAATTTTCAGGTTCTGTCCTCCCGCAAACGGAGGGCAGATTTTTTTGCTGCCCAAACCGTCTTAAAAATTTTTCAGAGAAATTTTGCCTTGCGCCGTAAAGACAGCGCGGCGCGCGGACGCCATGCCGCATAATTGCAATTTCCCGGAAAATAGATTATACTGTTACTGACGGAAAATGGAAAAGATAGAAAGGATGACAAGGATGCCGTATCAATTTCGAAGCCGCGTCCGCTACAGCGAGGTCGGCGAGGATCAAAGGCTGACCCTTCCGGGCGTAATCAATTATTTTCAGGACTGCAGTACGTTCCAGTCGGAGGATCTGGGAGCGGGGCTGGAAAAGCTGACTGCCCGCGGGAAGGCGTGGGTGCTGGCCTCCTGGCAGATTTCCATAGACAGGCTTCCCGCGCTGGGGGAGGAGATTGCGGTTCAGACATGGCCGTATAATTTTAAAGGGTTTTACGGAGAACGTAATTTCCGTATTTTAAGCGCAGACGGGCAGACGCTCGCAAGCGCGGCGTCCATGTGGATCTATCTGGATACGGCGAGCGGGCATCCGATCAAAGTGGAAGAAGATATCCGCGCGGCCTATCAATTGGAAGCGCCGCTTCCTTTGGGGCCGATTGCGCGCAAGATCCCCATGCCGCCCGGCAGTATCAAAAAAGAAGAATTTGTAGTGGTGAAAAGCCATCTGGACACCAACCACCATGTAAACAACGGACAATATATCGTGATGGCGCAGGAATACTTCCCGGAGGATTTTACCGTAGGGCAGATGCGCGTAGAATACAAAAAATCCGCCGTACTGCATGATGTGATCGTACCTTTTGTGTGCGTGGAAGAGCAGCGCTGTACGGTCAGCCTGTGCGGCGCCGACGAAAAACCGTACGCGGTTGTCGAGGTGACGCGCAAAGCCTGAAAAAACGGACGCGCAGGCGCAAGCAGAACAAAAAGATAGGAGAAGGTATGCTGGAATTAGGGAAAAAGCAAACATTGCAAATTGTGAAAAAGGTAGAGTTTGGAGTCTATCTGGGAGAGTCGCAGGACGCGCAGGAAAAGGTGCTGCTTCCCAAAAAAGAAGTGCCGGAAGGCGCGCGGATCGGGGACAGCCTGGAAGTTTTTCTTTATAAAGACTCGATGGACCGCCTGATCTGCACCGTACGCGAGCCGGCGCTGCAGCTTGGCGGCCTTGCGGTTCTGCAGGTGGTGGAAGTTTCCAAAGTCGGCGCGTTTTTAGACTGGGGACTGGAAAAGGATCTGCTGCTGCCGTTTAAGCAGCAGACAAAGAGAGTGCGCGAGGGAGAATCGTATCTGGTGGCGCTTTATATAGACAAAAGCGGACGGCTGTGCGCGACGATGAACGTATACGAATATCTGCGGACGGATTCCCCCTATCAGAAAGACGACCGCGTTACCGGGGTGATCTACGAAACAAGCGGGGAATTTGGCGTCTTTGTGGCGGTGGATTATCAATATTCCGCCCTGATCCCGCGCCAGGATGCGGCGGGACATTACCAGATCGGAGACGTGATCCGCGCGCGGGTAACGGGCGTGCGGGACGACGGCAAGCTGAACCTGTCCGCGCGCGAGAAAGCATATCTGCAGATGGACGAGGACGCGGAACAGGTAATGAAGGCGATCGAACAATGTTCCGGGGAACTGCCCTTTAACGATAAGGCGTCGCCCGAAACGATCAAGCGCGAACTGGGTTTGAGCAAAAACGCTTTCAAACGCGCGGTCGGCAGACTTTTAAAAGAGGGACGCGTCGAGATTACGGAGCGCGCGATCCGAAAAATAAAATAAGAAAGAAGGAATTCAGTATGAAAAAAGTAATCAGCACAGACGCTGCGCCGGCGGCAATCGGACCATATTCGCAGGCGGTGGAAGTAAATCACACGGTATATACTTCCGGGGTGATCCCGGTGGTTCCGTCCACGGGCGAGATCCCGCAGGGCGTGGAGGCGCAGGCGAAGCAGGCGCTTACCAATCTCGCCCATCTGCTGGAAGCGGCGGGCACGTCGATGGACAATGTGGTAAAGACGACGGTATTTATCAAAGAGATGGATGATTTTGCAAAAATCAACGAAATTTACGCCGCGTTCTTTACCGGCGCGTTTCCGGCGCGTTCCTGCGTGGAGGTAGCGCGTCTGCCGAAAGATGTTTTACTGGAAATCGAGGCAATTGCGGTGAAATAATTCCCCAAAGCGGGGACAGCCGGCGTTTGCTCTTTACGGGAAGGAAAAGAGGAGAGACGGGTTTGAGCTTTGCACATCTGCATGTACACACGGAATACAGTCTGCTGGACGGATCCAATAAAATAAAAGAGTATGTGGCGCGGGTGAAGGAACTTGGCATGAACAGCGCCGCCATCACGGATCACGGCGCCATGTACGGCGTGATTGATTTTTACCGCGCCGCGCGCGCGGAGGGCATCAATCCCATTATCGGCTGCGAAGTATATGTCGCGCCGGGTTCGCGCTTCGACCGCGAGACGACGGGCGGGGAGGACCGCTATTACCATCTTGTCCTGCTGGCGGAGAACAATACCGGCTATGCCAATCTGATAAAGATTGTTTCCGCGGGGTTTGTGGAAGGGTATTATTACCGCCCGCGTGTGGATAAAGAGATTTTGCAGAAATACCATGAGGGCATCATTGCCCTAAGCGCCTGCCTTGCCGGGGAAATCCCGCGCTATCTGACGCGCGGCCTTTATGAAGAAGGAAAACAAATAGCGCTTCAGTATCAGGAGATTTTCGGGAAAGGCAATTTTTTCCTGGAACTGCAGGATCACGGGATACCGGATCAGCAGTTGGTCAATCAGCAGCTTCTGCGCATGAGCGCGCAGACGGGAATTGAACTGGTGGCGACCAACGACGTCCATTACACTTATGACGCCGACGCGGAGGCGCACGATATCCTGCTGTGCATCCAGACCGGGAAAAAGCTGCAGGACGAGGACCGCATGCGCTACGAAGGCGGCCAGTATTATGTAAAATCTCAGCAGGAAATGGAGAAGCTGTTTCCCTATGCGCCGCAGGCGCTGGAGAATACGCAGAAGATCGCCGACCGCTGCCATGTGGAAATCGAGTTTGGCGTTACCAAGCTGCCGCGCTTTGACGTGCCGGACGGCTACAGCGCGTGGGACTATCTGAATAAACTCTGCTACGACGGCCTGAAGGAGCGCTACGAACCCGCTCAGGCGCAAGAATTAAAACAGCGGCTGGACTATGAACTGGGCATTATCCGCAAGATGGGGTATGTGGAATACTTCCTGATCGTCTGGGACTTTATCCGCTATGCCCGCGACAATGACATTATAGTTGGCCCGGGGCGCGGTTCGGCGGCGGGCAGCCTGGTTTCTTATACGCTGGGAATTACCAAGCTGGATCCGATCAAATACAATTTGCTGTTTGAGCGTTTTTTGAATCCGGAGCGCGTATCCATGCCGGATATTGATATCGACTTCTGCTTTGAACGCAGGCAGGAGGTCATCGACTATGTCGTAAGGAAATACGGAAAGGAAAAAGTGGTACAGATCGTAACGTTCGGTACTTTAGCGGCGCGCGGCGTCATTCGCGACGTGGGGCGCGTAATGGATATTCCCTACGCGGTGGTGGACAATGTGGCAAAAATGGTGCCGCAGGAGCTGAACATTACGCTGGACAAAGCGCTGCAGGAAAACAGCGAGCTGCGCCAGATTTACGAAACGGACGAACAGATGCACCGCCTGATCGATATGGCGAAGCGTTTGGAAGGGCTGCCGCGGCATACCTCCATGCATGCGGCGGGCGTTGTAATCTGCCGCGAGGCGGCGGACGAGTATGTGCCGCTGTCCAGGGGAAGCGACGGAGCGATTACAACCCAGTTTACGATGACTACCCTGGAAGAACTGGGCCTTTTGAAGATGGATTTCCTGGGGCTGCGCACACTGACGGTCATCCAGAACGCGGCAAAGCTGGTGGAGAAGAGTACGGGCAAACCGCTGGACATGGATCAGATCGACTATGACGACAAAGCGGTGCTGGCGTCCCTGGCGACCGGAAAATGCGACGGCGTGTTCCAGTTGGAGAGCGCGGGCATGAAAAGCTTTATGAAAGACCTAAAGCCGCAGAGCCTGGAGGATGTAATCGCCGGCATCTCTTTGTACCGCCCCGGCCCGATGGATTTTATCCCGCAGTATATCAGGGGAAAGAACGACCCGAAGAGCGTCACTTACGACTGCGAGCAGTTAAAACCGATTCTGGAGCCGACATACGGCTGTATTGTTTATCAGGAACAGGTTATGCAGATCGTGCGCGATCTGGGAGGCTATACGCTTGGGCGAAGCGATCTTCTGCGCCGCGCCATGTCCAAAAAGAAGGCGGCGGTCATGGAGAAGGAA
>CANQJX010000010.1 GCA_947624335.1 uncultured Marvinbryantia sp. | reverse complement strand
CTGCATGATTTTGCGATTCTGCGCGGGCTGTTTTCGTATGATTTTTCACAGATGGAAGAAAAACTCGGCGTTTGCCAGATGAGATATATTCTGGACTATCATCAGGAAAACAGCATGGGCAAGACGTTTAACAAAAGGATCCGCGACCGGATCTGCAGTCTTGCCGTTTCTTTGGCGAAGGCGGAAGACGCGCGGAAATTTATGGACGATATGGTAGAATTTTACCGGGAATTCGGCGTCGGGAAGCTGGGGCTTCACAAAGCGTTCCGCGTGGAGCGCGGGAAAAAGGGCGTTCAGATCGTTCCGGTTAAAAATATTGCGCATGTGCGTCTGGACGATCTGGTGGGATATGAGATTGCCAAGAAAAAACTGGTAGAAAATACCGAGGCGTTTTTAAACGGGAAGCGCGCGAACAACTGCCTGCTTTACGGGGACGCGGGCACCGGGAAATCTTCCAGCATCAAAGGAATCTTAAACGAATATTATGACAGAGGACTTCGCGTGATTGAGCTTTACAAGCATCAGTTCCAGGATCTGAACGATGTGATAGCGCAGATCAAAAACCGCAATTATAAATTTATTATTTACATGGACGATCTTTCCTTCGAAGATTTTGAAGTGGAATATAAATACCTTAAGGCGGTGATCGAGGGCGGCCTGGAGAAAAAACCGGATAATGTTCTGATCTACGCGACAAGCAACCGCCGCCACCTGGTGAAAGAGCGGTTCAGCGATAAACAGGACCGCAGCGACGAACTGCATTCTTCGGACACGGTGCAGGAGAAACTTTCGCTGGCGAACCGTTTTGGCGTGCAGATTTATTTTGGCTCGCCGGACAAAAAAGAATTTCAGGAAATCGTACGCACGCTTGCGCTTCGGGAGGGCATTGCGCTTCCCGAAGAAGAACTTCTGGCACAGGCCGGCCAGTGGGAGCTTTCCCACGGCGGGCGGTCGGGGAGAACGGCGCAGCAGTTTATTGATTATCTGCTGGGATGCGGACAATAAGTATCGGGAAAGGCAAGGAATACTATGGCGGTAAAAATGTTTGCGGCAATTGATGTCGGCTCTTATGAGGTGTGCATGAAAATTTTTGAATTTTCCTCGCGCCGCGTTATGAAACAGATCGACAGCGTCTGCTATCGCATGGAACTTGGAAAAGATACCTATAATACGGGAAAAATCAGCGTAAAAAAAATAGAGGAGCTTTGCGCGATCCTGAATGACTTTGTACGGATTATGAACGGCTACAAAGTCAGCTCTTACCGCGCCTGCGCGACGAGTTCCGTGCGCGAGGCGAGAAACCATCTGCTGATTTTAGAGCAGGTGAAGCGCGTTACCGGGATCAATCTGGAAATTCTGGACAATTCGGAACAGCGTTTTCTGGATTATAAATCAATCGCCTTCGGGGAAAAGAATTTTTACAGGATCATTCAAAACGGCACGGCGATTGTCGATGTGGGGAGCGGAAGCATTCAGGTGAGCCTTTTTGATAAGGACAAACTGGTGACTACGCAGAATATCCGCATCGGAAACCTGCGCATCCGCGAAAAAATGGCGGATCTGGTGCGCAATACCCTGCACAGAGAGGAAATGGCGGAGGAACTGATCAATAACGACCTCGCCAGCTTTAAAAAGATGTATTTAAAAGACCGCACGATCAAAAACCTGATTGTGGCGGGCGATTATATCCTGGAACTTTTGAAAAAGCCGATGGTTACGGTGGAGGAATTCCGTCAGATGTACGACGGGATCATTGAGAAGCAGCCGGAGGAAATTGCAAGAGAATATGGGATTCCCTCGGAGAGCGCCTCTTTAATCCTCCCGTCCGTTACAATCTATAAACGTCTGATCGAGGAGACGGGCGCCGCCAATATCTGGATGCCCGGCCTTAGCTTAAGCGACGGGATCGCTTACGACTATGCGCAGAAAAATAAGTTTATCCGCGCGGAGCATAATTTTGAGGATGATATTCTGGCGGCGGCGCGCGTGATCGCCAAGCGTTATCAATGCAACAAAAATCATGCCAGAAATCTGGAGAATCTGGCGCTTCTGATTTTTGACAAGATCCGGAAGGTGTCGGGCCTGGACGCCAGATCGCGCCTGCTTTTGCAGATTGCCGTGATCCTGCACGGCTGCGGCAAATACATCAATCTGTCCGACGGGGCGGAGTGTTCTTACAGCATTATTATGGCTACCGAGATCATCGGCCTGTCCAACCGGGAGCGCCGGCTGATTGCAAACGTTGTAAAATACAACACGTTTGAGATTTCCTACGGGGAGATCATGGGGCAGCCGGGACTTACGGAAAAAGAATATCTGCTGATCTTAAAACTGACCGCGATCCTGCGCGTGGCCAATGCGCTGGACCGCAGCCACAAGCAGAAATTTGATCAGGTGCGTCTGGAGTTAAAAGAGAAAGAACTTCTGATCCATGTCGATACGCAGGAGGATATTACGCTGGAGAAGGGACTGTTCCCGCCGAAAGCGGAGTATTTTGAAGAAGTATTTCATATTATGCCGGTTATCCGGCAGAAAAAAACGATATAGGAGGAGATCTCATGGAGGCCGATTTCACAAAACCGGAATATTTCTGCAATCGCGAAGACAGTTGGATCCGTTTTAACGAGCGCGTTTTAAGCGAGGCGCGCGATAAAAATATCCCTTTGTTTGAACGTCTGAAATTTTTAAGCATTACTTCGTCCAACTTCGACGAGTTTTTTATGATCCGCGTCGCCTCTTTGAAAGATATGGTCAACGTGGGATATCAGAAAAAAGATATTGCCGGAATGACAGCGGCGGAACAGCTTTCCTTGATTTTAAAACGGGTGCAGGAGGTAGTCGCCCTGCAGTATTCCACCTATAACCGTTCGATTCTTCCCGCGCTAAAACAGCAGGGACTGGAAATAATCGCCCGCCACGAGGATTTAACCGAGGCGCAGGGAGCATATGTGGACCGTTATTTTGAAGAAAATGTATATCCGGTGCTGACGCCGATGGCGATGGATTCGTCGCGCCCGTTCCCGCTGATCCGCAATAAAACCTTAAATATCGGCGCGCTGATTTCCAAAAAGAACGAGGGAAAGAAGGAGGCTGCGGTAGAGTTTGCCACGGTCCAGGTACCTTCTGTGCTGCCGAGAATCATTGAACTGCCGGTTAAGGAAACGGGAAAACGCGCGGTCATTCTTCTGGAGGAAGTGATCGAGCGCAATATCGGCAAACTGTTTTTGAACTACAAGGTGGTCTGCGCCCATCCGTACCGGATTATGCGCAACGCCGACCTGACGATTGAAGAAGACGAGGCGGCGGATCTGCTGAAAGAGATCCAGAAGCAGCTGAAAAAGCGGCAGTGGGGCGAAGTGATCCGTCTGGAAGCAGAGGACGGAATGGACAAACAGCTTTTGAAGATTCTGAAAAAGGAATTCCATATCCACGGCAACGATGTTTTTCATATCAACGGACCGCTGGATCTGACCTTTTTAATGAAAATGTACGGCATGGACGGATTTGACCATCTGAAGAACAAGCCGCATACGCCGCAGCCGGTTCCGCAGTTGATGGACTGCGCGGATATTTTTTCCGCTATCCGCGCGCACGATATTTTGCTGCACCATCCCTACGAGACGTTTGATCCGGTGGTACAGTTTGTAGAGCAGGCGGCGAAAGACCCGGACGTTCTGGCAATCAAACAGACGTTGTACCGCGTAAGCGGAAATTCGCCGATTATTGCAGCGCTGGCGCAGGCGGCGGAAAACGGCAAACAGGTTTCGGTACTGGTGGAACTGAAAGCGCGTTTTGATGAAGAGAACAATATCGTATGGGCGAAAATGCTGGAAAAAGCGGGCTGTCATGTGATTTACGGGCTGCTTGGCCTGAAGACGCACAGCAAAATTACGCTGGTGGTGCGAAATGAGGAAGACGGCATACGCCGATATGTGCATCTTGGCACGGGCAACTACAATGATTCCACCGCGAAGCTCTATACGGACTGCGGGCTTTTAACGTGCGCGGAGGCAATTGGGGAGGACGCCACGGCAGTATTTAACATGCTTTCCGGCTATTCCGAACCGCGCCACTGGAACCGCCTTTCCCTTGCCCCCATCTGGTTAAGAGAGCGGTTTGAACAGTTGATCGCGCGGGAGACGCAGCATGCCCTGGCTGGAGAGCCGGCGCATATTATCGCCAAGATGAACGCGCTTTGCGACAAGGATATTATCGAAAAACTTTATGAAGCGTCGGCGGCCGGCGTAAAGATCGAGCTGATTGTCCGCGGCATTTGCTGCTTAAAAACGGGCATACCGGGCGTCAGCGAAAATATTACCGTCCGTTCGATTGTAGGGAATTTTCTGGAACACGCCCGTATTTTCTATTTCCACAACAACGGACAGTCGGAGATCTATATGGGAAGCGCGGACTGGATGCCGAGAAATCTTGACAAGCGCGTAGAGATTCTCTTTCCGCTGGAAGACGAGCAGATCAGGGAGGAAGCATACCATATTCTGCAGATCCAGTTAGAAGATAATGTCAAAGCGCATATCCTGCAGCCGGACGGGACTTACGAGAAAATTGACAAGCGTGGGAAACGGCTGATGTGCGCGCAGGATTATTTCTGCAAAGAAGCGGCAAAACGCGTGGCGAAGCCGAAAGATCCGGCGCATGACCGCGTGTTTGTCCCTGCGGAACCGATAGCGGAAGAATAAAGGAAGAACGGACTGGAGGAAACGCCAATGCAGGGCGTACAGCATAAAAAACAATATTATCTGAAGTATCTGCTCTGGTACAGCCTTGCTTTCGCACTGGTTACGGCGCTGGTCTTTTTTGTGTTTCTTGTGCAGGGACGCAGCCTCGTCTGGGGCTCGGACGCTGTGGCGCAGTATGTTCCCAAAGCGGCATATTTCGGGACGAAAACGCGGGAGATGCTGACGCGTTTTTTGCATGGAGACTTTACCGTTCCCATGTATGACTTTGCGCTGGGAATGGGCAATGCGATACCGATTCAGACGGAGCCGCTCTACTGGCTGTTTCTGCTGTTTCCCGCCAAAGACGCGGAGCTTGCGTTTGCGGTAGTGCTTCTGGCGCGCTTTTATTTTGCCGGGCTTTCGATGTCGGCGTTTCTTTTGTATTTCCGCAATGGAAGAGCGGCGGCCCTTCTCGGAAGCTTTGCGTATATTTATTGTGATTACGGTATGTGGGGATGTATGCGCAACGCCCAGTTTATCGTGGGGCTTATCTTTTTGCCGCTTGGCATTCTCTGCATAGAAGAAATCTGCCGCAGGAAGCACTGGTATCTGTTTACGGTTTATGTATGGCTGCATCTGTGGGCAAGCTATTATTTTCTATATATGAATACCATCGCGATGGGCGTTTATTTTCTGATCCGCTTTTTTGGCACCCGCGAAGGGCGCGCTTGGAAAGAATTCTGGCTGCGGATGCGCACCATCGTCTGTTCGTATCTGCTGGGAGTTGCGATCGGAAATATGAGACTGGTCACTTCCTTTGCCTCCTATTTGTCTTCCTCGCGGACGGAGGCGATGGAATACGGCTCCGCCGCGCGCTATTTTTCCTATGGACTGAAATGGCCCGCGCGGTTTTTCGGATTTTTCCTGACCGCCGGCAGAGGCCCCGGACACTGGCTGCGGCTGGGATTTATTCCGCTTGTTTACGCCGCGCTGGTTCTCTTGTTTGTGCGCAGGGGCAGAAAACAGTTAAAGGCGGCCGTGGTTACTGCGGCGGCATGCTGTATGCTGCCGGTTGTGGCGTTTGTATTCAGCGGATTCAGCAGCATCAATAACCGTTGGTGCTATATTCTTGCTTTTGTGATGGCTTCGGTTCTGGGATTTGCGGCGAAGGATCTGCTTGCGCTTTCCAAAAAGGAGAGGATCATTCTGTTTGCCGCCTGTCTGCCCTGTTTTTTGATGTTCGCCTATTATGCGGTATCAGTGGGCGGCAAGCACCGCACGATCGCGTTGGTCTCCGCGCTGGTTCTCGCGCTGACGCTTGCGGTCATTGAGGCGGTAAACCGGCTGCGTTTTTCGCAGCGGCAGGCGTGGGCGGCGCTGCTTGTTCTGGCAATGATTTCCCATTGGGCTTACGGTCTGGAAGAATATGCGCCGCGGATGGGAAATGTCGCATCGGAATTCCCGAAAGCGGGCACGGTTGTGGATTCCATCACGCAAATGCCGCTTGCGGCGATCAGCGGGATCCAAGACGATACCTTTTACCGTTCGGCGACCAGCGAGGTCAGCAAGCCGGTGCAGGGCGCTTCCCAGTTTCTGAATTATTACGGAACGGTTTACTATACCAGTACCATAAGCAAGATTATACAAAATTTTTACGCGCAGATGGCGCTGTGCACATGGAGCGCCGTGCGCCTGCGGGGATTTGACGGCCGGGCGATTCCAAACCTGCTTGCCTGCGTAAAGTATTACGCTCTGGAAAAAGGCCGGGAGGAAATGCTGCCATACGGATATGTGAAAATTGGCGAGACAGACGGAGAAGAAGCCTATGAACTTTATGAAAACCGCCTGGCGCTGCCGCTGGGCTATACTTACGACCGGGTAATCAGCCAGGAGGATCTGCTGGCGTTCGACCATCCGAAACGGCAGGAAATGATTCTGCAGGCGGCGGTTCTGGAAGATACAGCGGGACTTTCAGCCACAGACGGGCAGGATCTGCAGATTACCGGAAGCATGCGCCCGATTACCGGTATAGAGACGGAAAACCTTACCATCACGGATCATGCGATTGTCACCGGCAAGGACGCCGCAGTCACTCCAAAACTGACGATTCATTTTGACGGGACGGCGGAGTCGGAAGTGTATCTTTACTTGAAAGGGCTGCGCTGTGAAAAGGAGACAAGCACGGCGTTTACCTATGCCTGCGGGGAAAACCAGACCCATTACAATTTGCATGGAACGAATAACATTTACTGGACAAAACAAAATGCGTATCTGTTCCATATGGGCTATCATACGGAAAAGACGGATTGCTGCACCATTACTTTTGACAGAAACGTACGGCTGGATTTTGAAGATCTGCAGATTTACTGCCAGCCGATGTCGGAAATGGAAGCCTACGCGGATCATTTGAAGGAGGACGTTCTGACCGATATCGAAATGTTTACCAACGGGGTAAAGGGAAAGATTTCCCTGGACACAAAGAAACTGCTGGTGCTTTCGATTCCTTATCAGAGCGGCTGGACCGCTTATGTAGACGAGCAGAAGACCGATCTTTTAAAGGCGAATGTGATGTACATGGGACTGGCGCTGGACGCGGGCGTCCATCGTGTGGAACTGCGCTACAGAGAGCCGGGCATCCGGTTAAGTCTTATCATATCGGCGGCGGGAATCATCATTCTGATTACGGCGCTGGCAATAAGGAGGAGAAAGAATGCTGCATAGCATTATTATACCGTGTTATAATTCGGACCGGACGATACGCAAAGTCGTGGAGACGACAATGGAGGAGATGGAACGCCTCGGAAGAAGCGAGTATGAGTTTGTGCTGGTAGACGACGCTTCTCCGAATGATCCGAAAACAATCGACGCATTGAAAGAACTTGCGCGGGATTATTCCTGCGTGCGGGTAGTAGAACTGGCTTATAACAGCGGACAGCACAACGCCGTGATGGCGGGGCTGAATTACGCGCGCGGCGAGATACTGATTGCAATGGACGACGACGGGCAGACACATCCTTCCCAGCTGCCGTATCTGTTTGCGGAATTTGACCGCGGCTACGATATCGTATATGGTTATTACGAGCAGAAAAAGCACAGCTTGTTCCGCAATTTTGGGAGTTATGTAAATTATCTGACGGTACGTTATCTGATCGGGAAGCCAAAAGAAATGAAAACGTCGAGCTATTGGGTGATCCGCAAATTTGTGCGCGACGCGGTGATCCGCTATCAAAGCCCGTATACGCATCTGCAGGGCTTATTCCTGCGGACTACAAAGAATATCAGCAGCGTGCCGATCAAGCATTTTGAACGGGAAGTCGGGGAATCCAATTATACCCTGAAAAAATTGCTTCAGCTATGGTCTAATATTATGGGCTTTTCCGTCGTTCCGCTCCGGTTTGCGACAAAACTGGGCTATTTGTTTGCGGCGGTCGGACTGGTGGGCGTGGTTGCGGTTCTGATTAATAAAATGCTGCGGCCTTCTGTCCCGCTTGGCTGGTCTTCCATGGCGGCGGTGATCTGCTTTTTCTCAGGAGTGATCCTGATGTTTATGGGGCTGATCGGCGAATATATCGGAAGAATGTTTCTGGAAATGCAGAAAACGCCGCAATTTGTAGTACGCAAGGTATATGAACAGGAGGAGAAAAAGGAATATGAGCAGAAAGAAGATTATGATACTGGGCGCGGGAATTTATCAGGTTCCGCTGATCCGGACGGCGAAGCGGCTGGGGATTTACTCGATCGTAGTCAGCATTCCGGGGAATTATCCGGGCTTTGAGCTGGCGGATCGCGTTTATTATGAAAATACAACGGACTGGAAGAAAATCCTTGAGATCGCCCGCGCGGAGAAGATCGACGGCATTGTGACCGCCGGAACGGACGTGGCGGTAATCACGATCGGAAAAGTGTGCGACGAGATGGGGCTGTGCGGCTTATCCTACCACGGAGCGAAAATCGCCACCAATAAGCTGCTGATGAAAGAAGTTTACGAAAAACATCAGGTGCGTACCGCGAAATACCGCAAGATTGCGTTTGACGATCCGCGCATGTATGAAAAGATCGGGGAACTTCGCTTACCGCTTATTTTTAAGGCGGTAGATTCCTCCGGCAGCCGGGGAATTACCCGCGTAGACAAAGAGGAAGGCTTTGCGCAGGCAATTGCGCTGGCGAAAAAATACACGCGCCAGGATTATTTTATTGTGGAAGAATTTGTTGAGGGGGAAGAATTCGGCGCCCAGGCGTTTGTTTATCATGGGAAGGTACAATTTATTCTTCCGCACGGGGATTACGTTTTCCACGGAAACACCGGCGTGCCGATCGGGCATTTTGTTCCGTATGAGCTGGAGCCGGAAATTCTCGCCGACGCCAAACAACAGCTGGAAAAGGCGATCCTTGCGATGGGGCTTGACAATTGCGCCATCAATGCGGATTTTATACTGAAAGACGGCAAAACATATGTGTTGGAAATCGGAGGGCGCTCCGGCGCCACTTGCCTTGCCGAATCCGTTACGATTTTTTACGGGTTTGATTATTATGAAAAAATACTTCTGGCGGCGCTGGGGGAGGAAAATCTTTCTTTCGACAGCAATTCCTGCGTGCCGAACGCCAGCCATCTGCTGATGAGCGACAAAGACGGCGTGATCCGCTCGATTACGGATCATAATGAAAAAAATCCGAATATTTATGAAATTCTGTTTGATCATAAAGTGGGGGACGAAGTGCAGAAATTCCGCATCGGGCCGCACCGGATCGGACATGTCGTTACAATGGGGGAAACCCTGGACGAAGCGGTGGATCTTTTGCATCAGGCGATGGAAAAAATTGAGATCTGTGTCGAATAGGTTATTTCTGTTTGAGCATCTTTAGGATCTTCAGACAATCAGGCAGCAGGAATTTGGCGGCCAGTAAAACCCCGGCGGCAAGTATGCCATAGCGGATCGCTGTACTCAGGGAAAAGAGGGGCATACTTGCGCAGCAAAGGGCGAAATACGCCAGGGAAACCGCGACCGTTTTCCGGATCGGTATGATCAGCGTGCCTGTTACGCGGTATTCCATCCAGCCCTGCATCAACATCAGGACAAAATAGCAGAACGCGGTCGTATATGCGGCGGCGCGGTAGCCAAAGGCAAGGATGCCGGCGTAATTGAGAATCACATTGAGGGTCATGGCAATGCCGGTAGCGGCGGCCACATATCCGGTCTTTTTGTGATAATTTTCCACCGCGGTGTAACTATTGCTGTAGAAGCGGAACAGCGTCCCAGTCAGCATGGGCGCGGTCAGGTAAATACAGTCCCGGTATTCGTTCCCGCCGAGGACGGCGACGATCTCCGGGGACAAAAGAACAAGAAACCATGAGAGAATCCCAAAGCCGTGCATGAGAATCATCCACGGCTTTTCAATATCTTCTGTTTCCTTTCTGGAAATCTTTTCATAAAGCCACGGAAGCCAGGCGTTCCACACAGAATCTTCCAGAATCCAGATAATAAAAGAAACGGTGGTACCCAGCGCAAAAACAGCGGCGGCGTCTTTTCCGGTCAGATGGCGCACCATGATCTTATCCGCCTGATTCATGATCTGGATGGAAATTGCCTCCGGGATCAGCGGCAGGCTGAATAACAGGCCATACTTCCAATACTTTCTGGAAAAGAGCGTTTTTCCCTGCCAGAACAGAATGACTGTGAGCAGAAGCCCGCCGATTGCAAACGGCGTATAGTAGCCGATGACGCGCAGCGAGACGAGGCGGTCGTAGAGACCGGCGCGCCTTCCCGCCCATATCAGCAGAATAGACAGAACGGTTGCGGGGATCGCCGTAACGGCAGTGACAAAGGTACTTGCCTTATAGCGCATCATCTGTTTTTCCCGCCGCTGGAAGAACAGAATGGCAGTGTAGGAAAACACATAAAGAAAGCCCATAAAGAACATCAGATCATCCATATCGCAAAAAGCTTCGATCGGCTTGCGGAAAAAAAGACAGATTATAAAAATCACGCCGATGGAAAGAAAAGAGAGCGCCTGCGTGCTGGAAACATAGGCGTTATAATCCTTTCCGGTATCGTATTTTGCCCGTTCCACGCTTCTCCACAGGCACAGGGAAAAAATCGGATAGGCGATTGTCAGCCAGGATTCATAAACCCGGATGTCGCTGTATTGCTCCATGGAAAGCAGCCGGGTAAGGATCGGGGTGGTCAGAAACGTTACTCCGCGAACCAGTATCTGCGCGAAAATATAAAACAGACCTGCCTTTACGGCAAGCCGGTTTAAAGCGCGGCTGTCATTTTTCTCTGGAAGAGTACCCGGTTTCATCCTGCAGAACCTTTCTTTGAAAACAATTTTATGTAGTATAACAAATTTTGCAAAACATAGCAAGCGTCGCGCGGGCGGGGAACCGTTAAGAAATAATTTTGTAATAAATTTGAAATAATTTTTAACAAAAAGCTTCCATTTTATTAACAAATGTGATATGATACAAAAAAATGGAGGTGGAAATGATGAGACAATGCCGGAAAAAACCGATATGGCGCAGAGCGGCCATCCTTTGTATTGCCGCGGCGGCCCTCTGGTCCTGCATGAATATAGGCGCTTTTGCCGCGAAAAAACCGGCGAAGCCGGCGCAGGTGAAAAATGTAAAAGTAACGGCGTCCGGAACAAGCGCGCATAAAATAAAATGGAAAAAAGTAAAGGGAGCTTCCGGCTATCAGATTTACTGCCGCGATTATTCTTCCAAAAGCACGTTATATAAAAAAGTAAAAACAGTCAAAGGAGCGTCCAAGGTCAGCGCGACGATTAAAAACCGCAAACAGGGACGGGCATACGCCTATGTGGTGCGCGCCTATAAAAAGAATGCGGCGGGCGTCTCTTACGGGAAATTTTCTTCCTTCGCCTATGGCTTTATTCTGAAAAAGGAGCAGAAAACTGCCGCAGCCGCGGCGAAAACGTCGTCGGCCGTCGCAAAAACGGCGTCTACCGACAGCGTTCTCGTAAATCCGACAAAAAAACAGAAATATCAGAAAATATTCGGCGACGCGTCGTTATCCATGCGCTATCCGGGCGGATATTATACTTCCGCTTCCAAGGCGGCGAAAAATATGAAACCGATCACGGTAAAAACATGGGATTTTAAGAAGGGAAAAAGCGGCGCAAAATATACGCGCACATGGACGATCAAAGTACATAAAAACCTTGCGACAACCGTGCAGCGCATATTTAATGAAATCTATTGCAGCGCGGAAAAATTTCCGATCCACGAACTGGGCGGATACGAATGGCGGGGCGGACATTCAGAACATAATACGGGCACGGCAATTGATATAAACTGGACGGAAAACTATATGATTAATACCGCGACCGGAGCGATCAGCGCGGGAAAATTCTGGAAACCGGGGAAAGATCCGTATTCCATTCCGAAAGACGGCGTTGTCGCCCGGATATTCAACAAATATGGATTCAGCCAGGGCGATTGGGGAAGCAGCAAGGATTATATGCACTTTTCCTATTTTGGGACATAAAAAGATTGACACCATTTTTGTTTGGTGGTATGTTTAAAATTATAAAAATACATCCAAATGAATGTTTATTATGAGGAGGAAACAAAATGAAAAAGAGAATGTTAGCTTTGGCTGCGATTCTTGCGCTTACCGGCGTTGTGACGGTAGGATGCGGAGGCTCCGATAAGGAGACGGAAGCTCCGGCTACGGAGGCGGTGACAACGGAAGCCGCGACAACCGAGGCTGCAACGGAAGAAGAAACAACGGAGGCGGAAACCGAAACAGAGACTGAGGAAGAAACCACGGAAGCCGCAACGGAAGAAGAAACGACCGAGGCGGAAACCGAAGAAGAGACCACCGAAGCCGTAACGGAAGAAGAAACGACCGAAGCGGAAGCAATGGTGGTTAATGCAACGGAAGAGGAAACCAGTGAAGCAGAGACGACCGAAGCCGTAACGGAAGAAGAAACGACGGAAGCGGAGACTGAGGAAGAAACGACCGAGGCGGAAACCGAAGAAGAGACTACGGAAGCGGTAACCGAGGAAGAAACCACGGAAGCGGTAACCGAAGAAGAAACGACCGAGGCGGAAACCGAAGAAGAGACCACCGAAGCGGAAACGGAAGAAGAAACAACGGAAGCGCAGTCGGAAGGCGGCGTACTGGTTATGGCTACCAATGCGGAGTTCCCGCCGTATGAGTTCCATGAGAGCGTTGACGGTGAAGATACCATCGTCGGGATCGACGCGGAAGTGGCTGCTTTGATTGCAGAAGAACTCGGCATGACGCTGGAAATTGAAGATATGGCGTTTGATTCTGTTCTTGCCGCTGTACAGACCGGAAAAGCGGATATCGCTATGGCCGGCATCACAGTGACGGAAGAACGTCTGAAATCGGTAAACTTTACCGACAGCTATACAACCGCTACGCAGATGATCATTGTTGCGGAAGACAGCGATATTGCAGGTCCGGACGATCTGGCCGGCAAGACGATCGGCGTGCAGCTTGGAACGACAGGCGACATCTATGTTGAGGATGTGGAAGACGCGAAAATCGAGCGTTACAGCAAAGGCTTTGAGGCTGTACAGGCGCTGATCCAGGGCAAAGTAGACGCAGTTGTTATCGACGGCGAACCGGCAAAGGTATTTGTATCCCAGAATGAAGGCATTAAGCTGTTAGACGAGGCATTTACGGAAGAAGAGTACGCAATTGCAATCGCAAAAGATAATGAAGAACTTCTGGAGAAGGTAAACGACGCCTTAAATACCTTAAAGGAGAACGGCGAGTTCCAGAAAGTCGTTGACAAGTATATCAACGATGACACAGCGGAGGACGAAACGGAAGCGGCAACGGAAGAAGAAACCACAGAAGAAGAGACCACAGAAGCGGCTTCCGAAGAAGAAACGACCGAAGCGGAGACAGAGGCATAAGCCTGACGGATTTTTAAAATCGGAACATAGCATAAAAGATTGCAATCGGGCAGGAATTCCTGCCCGATATTGCAGTCTATGGGAAAGGATGTACCATGTTACAGGAACTACAAGATAAATTTTACCTCAATTTTATTGACGACAACCGATGGGCTTATCTTACAAACGGCTTGAAAACTACGCTTATCGTTACGTTATTTGCGGTGCTTCTTGGAATCGCGATCGGTTTTTTGGTAGCCGTGGTGCGCTCTACCTGCGATAAGACGGGAAAGCTGCGGATCCTCAACGCCCTTTGCAAACTGTATCTGACGGTTATCCGCGGAACGCCGGTGGTGGTACAGCTTCTGATCATTTATTTTGTCATTTTCGGCTCTGTCAAAATAGATAAAGTTTTCGTAGCGATTCTGGCATTCGGATTAAATTCGGGAGCATATGTGGCGGAGATTATCCGCAGCGGCATAATGTCAATTGACAACGGGCAGTTTGAAGCCGGAAGAAGCCTCGGATTTAACTATGTGCAGACGATGACCTACATTGTGCTTCCGCAGGCGCTGAAAAATGTTCTGCCTGCGCTTGGAAATGAGTTTATCGTTCTTCTAAAAGAGACCTCGGTAGCCGGATATATTATCCGAAGCCGTACTTATGACGCTTTTATGCCCCTGATCGCGGTGGCGCTTATTTATCTGGTTATGGTACTGGCCTTTAGTAAGCTTTTGAATCTTCTGGAAAGGAGGCTTCGCAACAGTGAACGGTAAGGAATCTTTGATCCGCGTGGAGGATCTGAAAAAAGAGTTTGTGGGAGTCCATGCCTTAAACGGTGTTTCCGTGGAGATCAAACGCGGCGAGGTAGTTTTTGTAGTGGGGCCGTCCGGTTCCGGGAAAAGCACTTTCCTGCGCTGCCTGAACCGTCTGGAAGACCCGACGGGAGGACATATATACTTTGACGGCGTAGACCTGATGGACGGAAAAATCAACATCAATAAGCACCGGCAGAAGATGGGCATGGTGTTTCAGCATTTTAACCTGTTTCCGCACATGACGGTGCTTAAGAACATGACCATCGCGCCCATGAAGCTGCAGGGCACGGGAAAAGAGGAGGCGGAGCAAGAAGCGATGAAGCTTTTGGAACGCGTAGGGCTTGCCGACCGTGCGAACGCCTACCCAAGCCAACTGTCCGGAGGGCAGAAACAGCGCGTGGCGATTGTGCGCGCGCTCTGCATGAAACCGGAGGTCATGCTGTTTGACGAACCCACTTCGGCGCTGGATCCGGAGATGGTGGGGGAAGTACTGCAGGTTATGGGAGAACTGGCAAAAGAAAATATGACGATGGTGGTGGTGACGCACGAAATGGGATTCGCGCGCGAAGTGGCGCACCGCGTTCTGTTTATGGCCGACGGGCAGATTCTGGAGGAAGCTCCGCCGCAGGAATTTTTCGGAAATCCCAAAAACGAACGTCTGAAAGCATTTTTAAGTAAAGTCATTTAACCGTTAACCCGGCGGATTTCCGCCGGGTTTCGTTTGCCCGCGGGACGTAAGGCGCGGCAATCCTGTCGAATTGTGCGAAAAAATTTACTTGCAATAGATGGCTGAACTTTATATGATATAGCGGGAGGCAGATTATGACATACGAAGAAGCGGTAAGCTATATAGAAAGCGTTCCGAAATTTACATCGAAAAATAAGCCGGAGAATACGGCCGAGATGATGCGCAGGCTCGGAAGGCCCGAACGGAAAATGAAAATCATCCATGTGGCGGGCACCAACGGAAAAGGTTCTGTCTGCGCGTTTCTTGCCGATATGCTGACGGCCGGCAATAAAAAAACCGGGCTGTTTACTTCGCCGCATCTGGTGAAGATCAACGAGCGGTTCCAGATTGACCGCGCGCAGGTAAGCGACGGCGAATTTCTCGCCGCGTTTGAAACAGTGCAAAAAGTGATCCGGGAAATGCAGGCGGACGGATTTTCACATCCGGCGTATTTTGAAATCCTGTTTGCGATGGGCATGCTCCTGTTTGCGCAGCGCGGCGTGGAGTATCTGGTTTTGGAAACAGGGCTTGGCGGAAGACTGGACGCCACAAATACCGTGGAGCATCCGCTGGCGGTGGTCCTGACTTCTATCAGCCTGGAACATACCGAATATCTGGGAGATACCATCGAGCAGATTGCGGGAGAAAAGGCGGGGATTATCAAAGAAGGAACGGATGTGATCTATGACGGCAGGGACGCCGCGGCGGAACAGGTCATTTTGAAAAAGGCGAAACAGATGCACGCGCAGGCCTTTGGGCTGCGGGACGGAATGTATAAAATTTTGGCAAGAACCGATAAAAGCATTGATTTTATGCTGAATGTTGGGTATTATGAGCATAGGGTGTTTACCGTGCCTTATCCGGCGGATTATCAGGCTGTGAACGCCTCGCTTGCGTTGCTTGCAATGGAAAAGATCGATCCGGAATGCGAAATTTCTCTGGATACGCGCGCCAAAGCGCTTGCCGGCACACGCTGGCCCGGCCGCATGGAAACGGTTCTTCCGGGGATCATAGTAGACGGAGCGCACAATGCGGACGGCGTAAAGGAATTTGTGAGGACGCTGTCCCATATACAGGAAAAACGCATTGTTCTTCTGTTCTCGGCGGTAGCGGATAAGGATTACGGACAGATGATCCGTTCTGTCTGCCTTTCCCGAAAACTGTCCGAGGTAGTGACTACGCAGATGGATGGGCCGCGCGTAGTTGCGGCAAAGAAACTGGCGGAAATTTTCCGGACTTACACAGATGCGCCGGTGACGGCTGTGGAATCCGTGCGGGATGCTTTTTCCCTCGCGCGCGAAAAGAAACGGGAGGGGCTTCTTTTCTGCGTAGGCAGCCTGTATCTGGTCGGCGAGATCAAAAAAATTTTAGAGGAGAACATAAATGATTAATTACGAAGAAGAACTAAAGAAATTCCATCCGAGCCTTGACGTCAACGAGGCGGAAGACGCGATTTATAAAAGAGACTTTACGGATATTACGGACATACTGAAGGAAATGCTGCAGGAAGAGAAGAACAAAAGAAAATAAGGGGGATGACGTATGAGATGTATTTACTGCGGCACGCCGTTATCCTCGATTGACTACTGCAGCGGATGCGGCGCGGACGTTACGATTCTCAAACGGATTGAACGCATTTCAAACCTGCTGTATAACGAGGGACTGGAAAAGGCAGGCATCCGGGATCTGTCCGGCGCCATTTCCTGCCTGAAGCGCAGTCTGAAATTTAACAAAGAAAATATCGACGCCCGCAATCTTCTGGGACTTGTTTATTATGAGTCGGGAGAAGTGGTATCCGCGTTAAGCGAATGGGTGATCAGCAAAAATATTCAGGCGCAGAATAACGCCGCCGATCTGTACATATCAAAGCTGCAGTCAAATAAGAACAAACTGGACATGATCAATCAGTCCATCCGGAAATACAATCAGGCGCTCGTCTATTGCCGGCAGGGCGACGACGATATGGCGGTTATGCAGCTAAAGCGGATTCTGACGCAGAATCCGAATCTGATCAAGGGCTATCACCTTTTGGCGCTGCTTTATCTGAAACAGCAGGAATTTGAGAAGGCGCGGCGGCTGATGCGCAAAGCCGCGCAGATCGATACCACGAACACGACGACGCTGCGTTATCTGCATGAAGTGGAGGAAGCGACGGGCGTGGGGACAAACCTCGGGAGAAAGTATAAACGCCAGGTAACGCCGATGGAACCCCATCCGAATAAACTGCTCGGACCGACAAGCTATATGAGCGGAAACGATACCATTATTCAGCCGACGCCGTTTCGCGACAGCTCGTGGGCGGCAACCTTGATCAACATTATCCTGGGAGTTGTGCTGGGGGCGGCGGTTGTCTGGTTTTTGGCGATCCCGGCAAATACAAACAGGATTAATCAGAGCGCGAACCAGCAGGTGACGGATGCCAACACAAAACTGGCGGCGGAGAGCGCCAAGGTGGAAGATCTGGAAGAAGAAATTGAACGTTACCAGACAAAGGTGGACGAGGCGAATGCCACCATGACGGACGCGCAGAATAAGGCGGAAGGATACGACAAGATCCTTTCGGCGGCGGTGAAATATATATCCGGCGATCAGACGGGCGCAGGCACGGATCTTGCCGACGTAAAGGCGGACAGCCTGGACGGAAACGGAAAGGCGCTGTATGATACGATTATGGGCAGCGTTAAGAACACGATCTATCAGGCGCAATACGCGGAAGGCGCTACGGCTTATGCGCAGGGAGATTATACGACCGCAGCGGAGAAACTGAAGCAGGCGACCGAGACGGATGAAACGCAGTATGACGCATGGTATTATCTTGCGTTTTCCTATTACAATCAGGGCGACCGCACCAATGCGGATCTGATTTTTGCACAGATTATCCGTCGTTTTCCGGCCCAGGCGCAGCAGTATGGGCTTCAGCAGTATATGCAGGATCAAACCGTGATCTCGAAGGTGGCGGCGCAGGAGTCTGGTACGGACGGCGCGCAGGAAACCGCGAACGGGACGGAAGGAACGTACACCGCAGACAGCGACAACTGGCAGGGGGCGGCGGATAACAGCGGCATGACGGACAACTGGCAGGGAGCGGCGGATAACAGCGGCATGACGGACAACTGGCAGGGAGCGGCGGATAACAGCGGCATGACGGATA
>CANQJX010000009.1 GCA_947624335.1 uncultured Marvinbryantia sp. | reverse complement strand
CTGGTTTGCCTCGATCACGGCGTCCGCCATCTTGGATACGATCAGTTTGACCGCGCGGATCGCGTCGTCGTTGCCCGGAATCACATAATCCAGTTCTTCCGGATCGCAGTTGGTATCGCAAATTCCGATCAACGGGATTCCTAAGGTATGCGCTTCCTGAACGCAGATTCTTTCCTTTTTCGGATCGACTACAAAGATCGCGTCCGGGATCTTTTTCATTTCTTTGATTCCGCCAAGGCTCTTGTTCAGCTTTTCCATCTGCTTGCGAAGCGCGATGACTTCCTTTTTCGGAAGAACGTCAAACGTTCCGTCCATCTCCATCTGCTCAATCTGTTTCAGGCGTGCGACTCTGCTCTGGATCGTCTTGAAGTTGGTAAGCATACCGCCAAGCCATCTCTCGTTTACATAAAACATCCCGCATCTTTCCGCTTCCATCTTGATCGCGTCCTGCGCCTGTTTTTTTGTTCCCACAAACAGGATCGTACCGCCGTTTGCCACGATATCGCCCACTGCATTGTAAGCGTCGTCCACCATGCCGACCGATTTCTGAAGATCGATGATGTAGATGCCGTTTCTCTCCGTATAGATATACGGAGCCATCTTCGGATTCCATCTTCTGGTTTGATGGCCGAAATGTACGCCTGCTTCCAGTAACTGTTTCATTGAAATAACGCTCATGTTTCATTCTCCTTTTTGGTTATTCTTCCATATTCCGTTCTCCCGCAGAACCCGCATGGGCACCCTCCTTGGAATAAGAATATGTGTTTTTTAGCGACTTGTATATTTTACCACAGACCATACGCATATGCAAGCGGAAACTTTACAATTTTAAGCAAAGAAAATCCCGGATCGTCTGGCGTCCGGGATCGTTCTTTATTCATGCCGTATTGCGTCGATCGGATTTAAGTTCGCCGCCTTGATGGACGGCATAAACCCGAAGATCAAACCGATTACCATGGAAAACAGAACCGCGATAATGGTTGCCGGGATATTGATTGCCACCGGAACCTGCGCCATTCGCGAAATAATCTGCGCCATGCCAATGCCGGCCGCCACTCCCAAAAGTCCGCCCATGCTTGTCAGCACAGCCGCTTCTGTTAAAAACTGCATCAGGATCATACGTTTTTTTGCGCCGATGGCTTTCTTCAGGCCAATCTCGCTCGTGCGCTCGGTAACCGAAACAAGCATAATATTCATAACGCCGATTCCGCCTACCAGAAGCGAGATGCTGGCGATCCAGACAAGCTGCTGATTTGTGGATTCGTTGATTTTCTGCTGCTGCTCCACCGTCTCCAGCGTATTCTGCGCGCGATAGCGCAGATCCTTGTCCTCGTTATAAAGCTTTGCGTTTAGAATGTCCGCGCACGGCGTCCCAACGGTTGTCATCGCTTCCACTGAACCTGCCTTTACCGCCACATTCTGCGGCTCGTCGTATTGATAGGCGATGCACCAAGCGCTGGACGGCATAAAGACTGTCCCAGAAGAACTCTCGTTGCCCAGATAATTATAATAATCCTCCATGCTGTTGATAACCGGCTCAAACTGGGAGGCAACCTGCGCCACGCCCACAACGGTAAACGGCTCGGTATTAATCTCGATGGTTTTTCCGACGGCGCTTTCCTCCTGAAACAGAGAGCTTGCAGCCGTCTGGTCCAGAATCACCACTTTGCGGAACTGATCGTAATCGCTCTGCAAAAATTCGCGTCCGGTACGCACAATATAGCCGTATACGTTAAAATAATGAGAGTCGATGCCAAGCACCTGCGCGCCCTGCAGCGATTTATTCAGGTGGTAAATCCCGTCCGCCCACATGCGTCTGGTATAAAAAGTAGCGTCCTGCACGCCCTCTACTTTCAGCAGTTCTTCCCGCGTGCTCTCCGGAATCACGGGCACCCCGTAGGGAACGCTCTCATAATCAAATTCCATCGGCGAGTCGGCGCTCCCCCTGGTAAGCGGGATATTCACCGCGTTTGTGCCTGCTCCGATTACGTTTTGCAGCAACTGTTCGTTCGTTCCCTGTATCGTAGACACGATTGAAATAATGGACGCGATACCGATAATAATACCCAGCATTGTCAGAAACGAACGCATCTTATGCGACCAGATGCCCTGAAAGGAAAGCCGTATATTCTCAAGCAACGTAACTACCTCCTAATAAATATCGCTCTCTTCCGAAACTTCCGTCTTCGCCCCGTTTTTTACATTTTTCCCATACGGGAACGCGATGTAGTCCTCTGCGGAAAGTCCTTCTTTCACTTCTACATAATCATTGCTGGTGCTTCCGGTACGGATATACTGTTTCTTTAACAGTCCCTCCCCGTCCCGTTTGTAAACATAGCTCTGACCGTTTTCCGCGCGGATGTAAGGAACCGGCAGATAAATGCCGTCCGTTTCCGCCTGCGGCTTTATATACTGCACTTCCACCATCTCATAGGGAGAAAGGCCGGTTGTATCGTCAATGTGCGCGAGCACCGGATAGTTGGAGGAATTGGGATTTCCCGCGCCGTAACTGTAGCTGTCCCCCGTGGTCGGGAAATAGCTGATCTCCGTAACGGAAGCCGTAAACTGGTTCTGCGTCTCCCAGGACGTCGCCGTAATCTGATCGCCCCGCTGAATGGTATCCAATTCCAGTTCCCCTATCGTTGTCCTTAAATACAGGCCGCCTTCGCTGGTAACTACCATATACGCTTCCGAAGAATTTGTGTTTGTTCCCAGCGATTTGACATATCCGTCCACGGCGCTTACCACTACCGAATCTTTCAGATCCCTGTTATACTGGCGCAGCTTCATCTCCGCTTCTTTTTTGTCCAGATCCAGCCTGCGCAGTTCCAGTTCCTTATCCTTGATCGCCTGCGCCAGTTCCTCCGACGTGTAGGTTTCTCCGATATCCGACCAGCCCGGATCGTCAAACCAGTCTCCGCCGTCGGAAACGTCCGGTTCTTCCACTTCCTCCTCATAGCGGACAATTCCGCTGTCGCTTGCGAAAATCCAATACGTTCCCGGATCAAAGCCGTACTCCATGCGAATTGTCCCGTCAAGTCCCACGCTGCGGATAAACGCGCCGGTGATGGTATCCGATTCGCGGATCTCCAGAACCACATAGCATCCGTCGTTTAAACGCACGGTTCCGTCCGCGTCAAATCCCAGTACCCAGTTGACAAAAGAACTGCGGATCGTCGCGCCGTCGGTGCAGAAAAAGATGTACGGATCGTCTTTTGTGCCGCTGCCCTTATAATACTTCTGATTTGCTCCGCTCTCCCAGGTAAGTTCGGAAAGAGGCTCCAGTTTAATCAGAGGGGATTCCTCCGGCTCCAAATAGGTCATGGCAATCGTATAAGTATACACTCCGTCCACTTCTTCGCAGATAATATGCGGAATATAATTCAGCACCGCGTTTCCCTGAGCGTCCCGCGCCACCCGCAGCGTATAGCTGTCGGGTGCCTGCAGGTCTTCTTTCCACTTTGCTTTCGGCGTTTGCCACTCCAGCGTACTGTAAGAATTGTCTTGCGGCGGAATTACATAATCCGTATCTCCCTGCTCCACGGACTCCGATTCCGAATCGGCTGTTTCCAAATCCGGGTCTGTTTCCGGCGTCGGATCGGGATCTCCGTCCGCCTCTGTCTGCGGCTCTGTCTCCGGCTGCCCGCCGACGCCTTCCCCGGATTCCGTCTCGATTTCCGGATCCGGCCCAAAGTCACCCGGATCTTTTATTTCCGCTTCCCACACCGGCTCCTGCGGCTGATCCGCCGCAAAGAACTGAACCCACAGAGAAGACGGCCAGTTTGCCTCATTGTTTGTTCCGTGATACCAGAATACGCGAAACGCCACCTTTGCAGGCGCCGGCGTTTCGTCGGGCGAACCCGTATCGGATTCCGTATCGTAGCTCATATCCAGCGGCATCGGATTGTCTATACCCATAATTCCTGCATTTTCCTCGCCGACCGGTTCCGTCTCGTCTTCGGACGGTTCCGTCCCGCCGGACTCGGAGGCGCTCTCCGGCTCCGATGTCTGCTCCGATTCTTCGCTTTGCCCGCTCTCTTCGCCGTCCGTCTGCGGCTGGGGCTGTTCGATCTGAACCTTGATATCGTTTTCCTCTTTTTTCGTGCGGAACGTCAGAGTTTCTCCGGTAATCTCCTTCGTGGAAAGCGTGATTTCCGCGTACATATCTTCCAGCTCGGCGCCGTCCTTATGCTGTTCTTCCAGTCCTTCATGGAACGCCAGCGTCAGATGAACCAACTGATTATCGTCCGGATCCTGTATCAGCGTATAGCCGCCAATCTCCGGATAATCTTCCCCGTTGATCTTTGCGATGCCGTATAATTTCCCCTTCTTATCCTCTTGGAGCGTAATGCCCCGTATACTCATCGCATAGGTGTTTTTCTTCTCAAAATGAGCGTCTTTTTTCTCTTTAAAATGCGGGATCAGTTTTACGCTGTCCGCGGAAAACTTTATCGGCGCGTCCTGTCCGTCCCGCGTATCGATCAGAAGGTTCTCGCCTTCCTGCGCGATCTCTTTCACCCGGATATGCGTCAGGAAATCAAACAGGCTTTGATTCATTTTCGGTTTGTTTTTGTCTTCTTTTGTCTTTTCGTCTTCGTCCGCAGATTTCGAAGCGTCCGGCTGCGCTCCGTCCCCCGCGGGCGCGTCGTTAATATCTATATATTCGGTCTGCTTTTCTTCGGGTTTCTGTCCGTTCTGCACCGCGGCGTCTTCGCCCTGCGGGGCCGCCGTCTCGTTTTGCGCTGCTGCCGTCTCGCTCTGCGCCTGCGTTTCCGTCTGCAAAGCCGCCGTCTCGCTCTGCGGCTGTTCCTCCGTCTGCGGCGCGTCTGTCTGATCTGTTCCGCCGTCCTGGCTTGCGAGCATCATTCCTTCGTTTTGGATCATATGCGCGGTGTCTTCGCCGTCATCGCCGTCACCCGACATTCCGTCCGGGAGTGAAAGATTCGGGCCAAGCAGTTCCTCTTCCGAATCCTCTCCGGCCGGGCGTTCTACCGGCGTGGTATTTTTTAATTTTTCCAGATCCGCTTTCGCGGACTCAATTTCCAGATCCAATTCCTGCAGTTCCAGATCCTGCAGCTCCTGATCCAGTTCCAGCAGCGTCGTATCATAGCTTAAAAGCTTATCGCCGATTTTTACCTCGTCGCCCTCCGATACAAACACTTCGTCAATCACTTTATCTTCCGGCACATATACGTTCTGGCTTACGTCGGAAACAACGGTGCCGGTGTTGGAACTTTCGTTAAAATAGGACAGCCAGTCGGCGCCGTTCAGATCCGATACCGCTACCACTTCCACGCTTTTTGCACGGCTTGCCAGATAATAGCGCGCGCCTGCGACGCCTCCCGCGCCAAGCACAAGAAGCAGCAGCACCGTAATCACAATCCCCTTAATCTTTCTTTTTTTCATAATATTACCTCCGCTCTTCCGAAAGCTCCCCGTCAAAAATATACACAATCCGTTTCGCGTGATGCGCCACATCCGAATCGTGCGTGATCATCACAACCGTAACGCCTTCGTCGTTCAGCTTCTGAAACAGTTCCATTACCTGTACGCTCGACTTGGAATCCAGCGCGCCCGTCGGTTCGTCGGCAAGAAGGATTTTCGGGTTATTAACCATCGCCCGCGCAATCGCTACCCTCTGCTTTTGTCCGCCGGATAACTGCGTCGGCAAAAACTCGATACGGTCTCCTAAGCCAACCCGTTCCAGCGCCTTTTTTGCCCGCGCCAAACGCTCTCTTTTTGAAACGCCGGCATAAATCAGCGGCAGCGCCACGTTTTCAAGCGCCGTCTGCCGCGGCAGGAGCTGGAATGTCTGAAACACAAAGCCAATGTTGTGCAGACGTTCCTCCGCCACCTCGTTATCCGAAAGCCCCAGAACATTCTTCCCGTTTAAGAGAAACGTGCCCTTGGTCGGTTCGTCCAGACATCCGATAATGTTCATCAGCGTAGATTTTCCGGAACCGGACGGTCCCATGATCGCCACATATTCCCCTTCTTCCACATGGAGACAGACGTCTTTCAGAACCGGCACCACCATCTTCCCGGTAATATAATCTTTGTATATATTATCCAACTGCAAAACCATTCGTCCGACCTCTTTACGCTTTTCCTATTCTATAAATTCTTCTCCGGCCCCGTCCATGTCGAGCATCTCCGCGTCCATGTAATCCATGCCGCCGTCTTCTTCCATCATATCGACGTCTTCCATGTCGGCGTCCTCCGGATACATTTCTTCATAACCGTCTTCCAGGTCTTCCCCGCCGTCTTCGTCTTCGTACCCGCCAGCCTGATCAATATTCCGGGTAGCCGCCATTCCTTCCTGATAGCCTTCCTCCGGATAGGCGATATAATCTTCCTCCGTCAGGCCGTCCAAAATCTGATATTCCATCACGTCTTCGTCATATTCTCCCAGCGTCACCCTGCGCCGCTCCAGTTTATCATGTTCATCCGCCGCCCAGACATACGGCATGACTTCCCCGTCCTCGTTGGTGATCAGATAGTACTCGTTCAGCCAGATGCCGGTGCGTTCTTCCATCTGTCCGTTATCCGGTTCGACGTATACATGCTGTCCGAGCATCAGTCCCGTGGAATCTTCCATTTCCACATAGAACGGGTACGAGCTGGAACTGGACATGGAATTATCCATGCCGTACATCGAACTCTGATTCTGGGTTGGGTTATCGATATCCACCGTAGAGATCGTTCCCTTCCAGATAAGCGATTCGTCCACGCGCGAATGCACAAGGACGTCCATACCCTCGTAAAGCTGCTGTGCGTTCTGTTCGTTTACCGTTCCTTTGACGCGGTATTCTCCGGTAGCCATCAATACAATATAGGCGTTGGCGTTCTCGTCCGAATCGCTGTCTGCATATCCGCTGTCCGTATATCCGCCGTCCGTGCTGTCCGAACCGCTGTTATTGCGGTTGATGCTCTTTACCACGCCTTCCATCTCGCTGACGACTTCCGCGTTTGCAACCTGTTTTTTCAGGCTCTCCATCTCCGCCTGTTTGCTCTTTTTATTATATTCGGCGCGGCGGATGGAATTTTCCGCCGTCATAATAGAAGTGGTATAGGCTCGTTTTTCCGATTCCGATACCTGCGCGCGTTCTTTTTCATACTGCTCGATCTGCGCTTTGGTGGATTCAATATCAATGTCGTAATTTTCAATGTCGATTTCCAGCTGCGTGATACTGTCCTGCGCCTCGTCCATATCATAGGAAAACAGTTTTGTTCCCACTTGTACTTTTTGCCCGACGGTAACAAACGTATCTTTTACCTTCAATCCGCTCGCTACTTCCACGCCAACCGTTTTCTGCGGTTCCACTACGCCGGAAAAGCGGGTAGTAAGCCCGCTTCCGTCCACGCCCGTAATCGTTGCCACAGAATCTACAAAAGCGGCTCCTTCTACCGATGCGCTTCCCGCGCCTTCCCGAAACTTAACGTACCAGACGGCCGCGCCCGCGGATGCCGCTAATATGATCATAAAAATTGTAATCAACAATCTTTTTTTCACCGTAGAATTCTCCCCTTTCTGTCATTCGTATCTTATCATATTTCCGACGCCAATGCACTACTTAATTTGAAATTCACAAATTTTTCAAAAACAGATTCCTTTTTTGACAGTAAAATTTGACATTTTAGGCATTTTCCGATAAAATAAGTTCGGCAAACTACAATATATAGTAACCGCGCTGTAAAATAAGGAGTACATATGGACAAAAAAATGTTCCTGCCTTTGCTGCTTCTTGCGGCGCTTTTTCTGACCGGCTGCGGATACGCGGCGCCGGAAAAAGCAGTCCGCCAGGAGATGGATCGCATCCAGAAGCTGGATGAATCTACGATCAAGGCATTCGTATCTTACGAAGATATACGGCTCTCGCAGTCGGCGCCCCTGGAAATCGGCAGCGAGACTACGGAGGCCATCCGGCTGTTTTTTCAAAATTTTAAATACCGCATCCGTTCCTCCTCCGTCAGCAGCGACGGCCAGACGGCGACGGTAGAATTAAATATCACGAACCTGGACGCCAAAATGCTTGCAAAAGATCTGTGCCGCTCCATGATCCAGGCGTCCACTTCGCAGGAAGGAGAAGAAGAACCGGAAAGCCTGGTCTCTTCGTTTGCGCTGATGAAAAAATGCCTGGAGGAAAACGACTATCCTCTGGTTACCACCGCCGCAACGGTTCACCTTTCGCGGCAGAACGGCGAGTGGATCATTCCGGAAGATTCCCGGCTGGAGGATCAGTTGGCGGGAGGTCTTGTCTCTTATCTGCGGGACCCTTATCTTCTGCCCCCGGATGACGTGCTGGAATGTACGCTTGCGCCTTTTGCGGATTTCACCGCGGAGCAATGGATCCGCTATCTGAAGCTGGACGACGTGTTCGATACCGGAAGCGACCTTGCCGGCGAAATCGACGCCGCCCTCGCGCAGCAGATCGCCCGTTTCTTCTCTTATGAGATCACGGACGTCTCGCAAAACGGCGACTACGCCGCCGCGCAGGTAACCATATCCAGCCTGGATTTAAGCAAGGTATTATCCGGCTGCCGGCAGTCTCTGCTGGATTACGCCGAAACAACCGCGTCCATCCGCGCCACTGACGCCGAAATCCGGCAAAAAGCAGCCGAATATCTGTTGTCTGCGCTGCAGGCAAACGAAGATAGTGTGGAAAACACGCTCACGATCCATCTCTCCAACAACGGCTATTCCTGGACGGTGCTGATGGATGAAACCTTTGCGGACGCTCTTTTGGGCGGCGTGGACGTCGCGGTGGATTCCCTCTATCCCATCGAATAACTTTACGCAGGCTCCCGGCTCGCGCCGCATAAAAAAAGAATGTGCCGAAGCACATTCCCACGCCGCGCGCAGCCGCGGGACGGCGTTTTACCGAATGCTGACGTTTTCAAACAAATCGTCGATCCGCATATGAAAAATTCTGGCAATCGCCAGCACTTCTTTATCCGTCGCAACGCGGGTCTGGCCTTCCAGCTTGGAGAGCGACGAGAGATTGATGTCCACTCCCATCAGTTGCATATTGATCGCCAATTCTTTCTGGCTGATGTGATAGAGCGTTCTCATTTTGGTCACGTTCGCCCCGATCAGGTTCTTATTGCCAAGGGGTTTTTCTCTTTGCTTCATAGTCGGCTTTTCTCCTGTTCCTGCGGATTCATTCTGTTTTTATCATACCACTTTTATTTGATAATTGAAAGATTTTCTTAACTGTGCTATTCTTTTGACGTACGCTAAACGATTTACAATGAGGGAGTTCCATGGAAAGTATTGTACAGGCCGTTTATGAAAACAGCATTCGTTATCCCGATAAGCCCGCGCTGATCTATCGCGGCAAAACGGTTACTTACCGCGGGCTTTTCGAGCAGATCTGCGCGTTTGCCGCGTCTTTAAAAATAAAGAAAATCCGCAAAGGAAGCCGGATCGCGCTGGAAGCGGACGACGTGCTCTCCTATTTTCCCGCCTTTTTGGGCTGCCATCTGGCAAAAATGATCGCCGTTCCGCTGGAAAAAAATATTACGGAAAATCAGCTCCAGAAAATCCTGCATTCCTTAAAGCCCGCGCTTGTTTTCTCCGGGCATACGCCGGATGCTTACGGCGATTTTTTCGACGCGTATACGGAATATACGCAAAGCCCGGTATTTCCCGAAGCGCAGGACGAATGCGCGATCATTTCCACGACCGGCACAACCGGGAGACCGGAACGGATCGTCCATACGAACAAAAGTATGCTGACCGCGGTGGAAAATCTGACGGAAGGAACCGCAATCACCGCGGAAAATACCCTGTTTGTGTGCGCCCCGTTTAATCTGGCGTTCGGTTACCGCAGAGTATTTGCCGGTCTGTATGCGGGCGCTTCCTGCGTGCTCTCGCACAACCTCGATTCTCCGGACGATTTCTTTGCGCTTGCGCAAAACTGCCGGATTGACCACCTTGCGCTGATCCCCTCGGATCTGGCGGCGCTCCTTCGCGCGGATTCCGCAAAGATGAATCTGCTCGCCCGGCAGTTAAAAGCCGTGCAGACCGCTATTTATCCGGTTTCCGCTAAAGACAAGAATGAATTCCTGCAGCGCTATCCCAATGTCGCGCTGTACAATGTGTACGGTACGACGGAATCGGGCTGCTGCATTATCCATAACTGTATCGAAAACCCTAAGGACGGCTGTCTGGGAAAACCGGCTCCCCACGCCGAGATCGCGCTGTTTAACGGAAACGGGAGTATTGTCCGCAAATGCGGAGAATACGGTTATATTGCCGTAAAAGGGGACATGAATATGAAATGTTATTATAAGAAAAAGGCGCTCACCGACAAGGTGATCGTCAACGGATATGTGGTCACCAGCGATGTCGCCTATTACGATAAAGACGGTTATCTGTTTTTTATCAGCCGCGTCAGCGACATTATTAATGTGGGCGGACACAAAGTAATCCCCGACGAGATTGAAACGATGGTATCCGCTTTCCCCGGCGTGCGGGAATGCGCCTGCGTCGCCCAAAAAGATCCGAAATACGGGCAAAGGCCGAAGGTCTTTGTGGTATTTGAGCGGGAAAACGCGGACAATGCGGCGCATTTGATGGCTTTTCTTGCAGAAAAGCTGGAACCTTATAAAGTTCCCGCTTCCATAGAAGCGGCCAAGAAAATCCCGCGCACTTCCACCGGAAAAATCATGCGAAATATTCTTTGATCTGCGTATATCCCTGCGCGGCGAGCTGTTCCTTCTGAAACTTTTTATTTTTCTTCATCATGTTCATGCTGACGCATTCTCCCTGCCTGCGCAGCTCTTCCGCCTGTGCGAACACTTCCAGAAGTTTTTCTTTGGGCATCCCTTTTTCAATCAAAAACGCCGTTTTCTTTTCTTTCCCCGGAACCTGAAAATCCTTTTCCATCAAAAGCATCACGATCCGCTCAAAACCGATGGAAAATCCGCATGCCGGCGTCTGCGCGCCGGTAAAGCGGCCGATCATCTCGTCATAGCGTCCGCCTCCGCCTACCGAACCGCCGAAGCCGTCAATGCTGATCTCAAAAATGGGGCCGGTATAATAGGACATCCCGCGCACCAGCGTCGGATCAAACAGAATCTCAAAATTCGCGTTTTTAACTGCGCAGACGCTCTCTATGATGGTCTCCAGATCCTCCGAAACCTTCTCATCCAGCACCGCCGCAAGCGTCTCCTTTAAAGCGCGTATTCCGGCAATATCAGGCGTCACGCCGGCAAACATCTGCATATAAGTCTGCACCGCTTCCCCGTCAAATCCTTCCCGGAGCAGCTCCGCGGCGACGCCGTCCGTCCCGATTTTGTCCATCTTGTCAAGGATGATAAATACCGTGTCATAGTCTTCTTCGGAAAAACCGCTGTAAGCCGCCATGGCTTTTAAGATGCGGCGGTCGTTGATGCGGATTGTAAAATTTTCAAAATCCAGTTTACCAACCAGCGTAGACGTGGCAAGAATCAGCTCTATCTCCGCCAGGATGGACGCCTCGCCCAGAATATCGATATCGCACTGCATAAACTGACGGTATCGGCCCCTTTGCGGCCGGTCCGCGCGCCATACGTTTCCCATCTGCAGCGCCTTAAACGGAGCGGGCAGGTCGTTCGCATGGTTTGCATAATAGCGGGAAAGCGGCACGGTCAGATCGTAACGGAGCCCGCCGTCCACCAGATCGTTCTCGCTTTGGGCTTCGTCCAGCTTTAGCTTTTCGCCTCTTTTTAAAATCCGGAAGATCAGCTTCTCATTTTCCCCGCCCTGTTTGCTGCACAGGTTTTCAATATGCTCCACGCACGGCGTCTCGATTGAGGAAAATCCAAACTTCCCATAAGTCTCTTTGATCAGGCCGATCACATAATCGCGCACTTCCATCTCGCGCGGCGTAATATCCTTCATGCCGGTAACCGGTTTCTTTTTCAGATTCATTCGTCCTCCTGTTCCTCCTCCGGTTCCGGAAAATCATAGGTATGAACTACTTCCAGAAACGCAAGGAATATCTTCATATCAAAATTTTTTACTTCCTCGATCATCAGCTCCATTGCCGATTCCCGGTCAAACGCCTTGCGGTAAGGCCGGCTTGCCGTCAGCGCCGCAAACACGTCGCACACCCGCAAAATACGCGCGCCCAGCGGAATCTCGTCGCCCGTTTTATTGGCCGGGTATCCGCTGCCGTCATAATTTTCATGGTGATAAAGCACCCATTCTACAATATGGCGGGGATAACCGTACTCGTTTAAAATGACATAGCCCAGTCCCGGATGTGTGCGGACATAGCGGAGTTCTTCCACATGCAGGGTGTTTTCCGGTTCTTTCGCGTAGACGTATTTGGCCATTTCCAGTTTGCCGATGTCGTGCAGCAATCCGGCAACCGCCAGATCATGGCACGTCTCTTCCGGCAGATTCATTTGTTTTCCCACACGGTAAGCAAGATTGCTCACATGGATTCCATGTGTGATCTCTTTTGCAACATCCGTCTGAATAATTCGATATTTTTTTGCTTCCATATTAACTCATTTCCATTGCTTTTAATTTACGCGCAATCATTTCATCAATGCGTTCTATATAGCCGCGGATATCCTTTACATTCTCGACCCGCTCTATTTTCTCTCCGTTTACGATCTTGGTGGACGCCCCCGCGCCCAGCGCGAGAATGCTCTGCTTCTCCTCCATGATCAGAATATTGTAAATTCCTTCCGCGCCCGCTCTGGCGTAGCCGACATTTTCAAAATTCCCCGCCATATTTTTCTGGCGGTACAAATAATATGGGAACTGCTGCACCGACGCCGCATAGCCCGCCGTCATATCCATGATCTCGCTGCTGTTGACAAAGCTCGTTTCCCGGTATTCATCCCGGAACAGATTCAGGCGCGTCGCCCGCTTCAGCGCGAGCGAATGTACTGTGATGCTGTCCGGATTCAGGCGCGTCACTTCCCGCATCGTATGCTCTACTTCCGCATAACCTTCCCCGGGAAGTCCGACGATCAAATCCATGTTAATGTTGTCAAATCCCATTTCGCGCGCCAGCGCAAAGGCGTCGGTCACCTGCCGCACCGTATGGCGCCTGCCGATGATTTCCAGCGTTTGATCGTTCATCGTCTGCGGATTGATGGAAATACGGGTGACGGGATGTTCCTTTAACACGGCAAGCTTTTCCCGCGTGATGCTGTCCGGCCTGCCCGCTTCCACGGTAAACTCCCGCAGGTGGCCGCAGTCGAAGCACTGCTCCAGTTTTTGCAGCAGGCGTGAAAGCTGCGCCGCATCGAGCGTGGTCGGCGTTCCTCCGCCGATGTATAGTGTTTGCAGCTTTTTCTTCGACCACGCCGCACAGGCTTCTATCTCTTTGCACAGCGCGTCCAGATAAGCGTCCACATAGTTTTCCCAGGCCGCAATCGAGCCGGAACTGAACGAGCAGTACAGGCAGACGCTCGGACAGAACGGAATCCCCACATAGAGACTGTAACCGTTTTCGTAATCGATGTCCTTTAGGATTGCCCGCTCGCGGTTGGCGATTGAAATTGCCAGCGCCGTCTTTTCATTGCTTGTATAATAGGTATTTCGCATATACTCGGCGATCTGCGTGTTTTTCCATCCCTGCTCCAGAAGGCTCATCGGGATTTTGACCGGACGAATGCCGGTTAAGTTCCCCCACGGCAGCTTCCGCCCCGTTTCTTCGGATAAAATCTCATACAGCATCGCCTTTAGGATGTTTTTTATTTCGGCGCGCCCCGTCTTTGGCGAAAAAGCGCGTTCCTGCCGTCCGAGTATTTTCCCCTCGGCCGTGCGCCAAACCAGCAGGATCGCATCATCCGAATAAGTAACTTCCAGTTTTTTCTCATAATCGCCGGGTTCTTCTTCTCCGGTCTGATAGACAGCAACATCCACTCCCGGATAAAAAGCTCTTATCAGAGAATGGATATCATACGCAAAGTCCCGTCTGTTTTGCTGTACCGTGATCATAGAAACGGATTGTATCTCCTCTCGTGCGCAACGCTTGTTTCTTCATCATGTCCCGGATAAATCGCCGTATCTTCCGGGAGCAATTCCAATATTTTCCGCGCGGACCGCAAAAGCTCCGCCCCGTTCCCGGTAGGCAGATCGGAGCGGCCGATACTCTCGCAGAAAATGGTGTCGCCGGAAAACAAAATCTGTTCCGACGGCAGATAATAGCATGCGCTCCCTTTTGTGTGCCCCGGCGTATGGTATGCCGTAATTTCAAAACCCGCGACCGTAATCTGCTCTCCGTCCGTGAGGAAGCGGTCGCCTTTTACACTGAGGCTGCGGCGCCAATTGGCGGATACATTTAAATTGGGATCTTCCAGCAGCGTTTTCTCCGCCTGCATCGCATAAATCGGCGCCTGCAGTTCGGCTCTTAGCTGCGCGGCCGCGCCAATGTGGTCGAAATGCCCGTGCGTCAAAAGAATCGCTTTTAACGTAACGCCCGCCTTTTGAATCCATTCTTTGATCAGATCGGCGCCGTCCGCCGGATCTACCAAAAACGCTTCCATCGTCTCCCGGTGAACGGCGAGATATACGTTTGTGGACACCATGCCGATTACTTTACGTTCCAGTTTCAGTTTTTCCATTGCACTCCTCCTAGCCGGTGGTACGCTCAATGTCTAATACGCTTTCCACTTGTCTGATCTTTCCGATCAAAAAGTCAAGCTCCGCCCTGTTTTCAACTTCAAAAGACATGGCGATTGTGGCCGTTCCCTGTTTGCTTGTACGGGAATTAACGCTCAGAACGTCGATCTTTCGCTCTGTAAAAATTTTGGAAATATCCACCAAAAGTCCGGTGCGGTTATTGCCGAATATCTTGATCTCGGCGAGAAAGCGCCCCGATACGTCGTTTGCGGACGCCTGCCACTCCGCTTCGATCAGGCGCACGCGGTCTTCCGTGGGCAGATGAATCATATTGACGCAGTCTGTCCTGTGAATCGTAACGCCGCGCCCCCTGGTGACAAATCCCACGATCTCGTCTCCCGGAACCGGGCTGCAGCATTTCGCAAAACGCACCGCCACATCGTCGATTCCTTTTACCACAATTCCGTTGGTATTGGTGCGGCGGCGTATTTTTTCTTTGTCCGCCGCGGCGCTGCTGTCAACGGATTCCAGAATGTCCTCGTCCGTCAGTTCGCTCTGGTTCTTTTTCCGGTATTCTTCCAGAAGCCGGTTGACCACCTGCCCCTCTTTTAAGCCGCCGTGCCCGATTGCCGCCAGCACGGAATCCCAGTCGCGGAACCCGTATTTGATCATAACCGCCTGCATAAATTCCGGTCTGGTCAGATCGCTTTGCACAATCCCCTTCGCCTTGCAGTAGGCCGCCATCATGTCGCGCCCTTTGACGATATTGTCCTCTTTTAATTCGTGTTTGAACCACTGGTTGATCTTGTTCTTCGCCTGCGTGCTTTTGACAATCTTCAGCCAGTCGCGGCTGGGGCCTTTGGAGTTCTGCGAAGTTATGATCTCGATGCGGTCGCCGTTCTGGATTACATAATCAATATTCACAAGCTTTCCGTTTACGCGGGCGCCCACCATTTTATTGCCGACGGCGCTGTGCACGCTGTATGCAAAATCGATGGGATTGGAACCCGCCGGAAGGTTTTTGACGTCTCCGGCAGGGGTAAAGCAATATACGTTTTCCGCAAACAGATCCAGGTCGCTCTTTAACAGATTTAAGAACTCGTGGTTGTCGGACATGTCGCGCTGCCATTCCAAAATCTGGCGCAGCCATGTCATCTTTGCTTCTTCCTGATTGCCGGTGGCTTTTTTCCCATCCGACTGCTCTTTGTATTTCCAATGCGCCGCAATGCCGTATTCCGCCGTTTTGTGCATCTCGAACGTCCGGATCTGTATCTCGAACGGCGTCCCGCTCGGTCCGATCAGCGTTGTATGCAGGGATTGATACATATTGGGTTTGGGCATCGCGATATAGTCTTTAAAGCGTCCGGGGATCGGCGTGTACATCTCGTGGATTACGCCCAGGGCGGCGTAACAGTCCTTTACGGAATCCACAATGATGCGCACGGCAAACAGATCGTAAATCTGGTCGATCGTTTTATCCTGATTGACCATCTTTTTATAAATACTGAAGAAATGCTTTACCCGGCCGTCGATCTGCGCCTTAATGCCGGCTTCCTCAATATGTTTTTTCACATCGTCGACAATGCTCTGCACAAACTTTTCCCGTTCCGCTTTGCGCAAAGCAATCTTTTCCACCAGATCGTAGTAGACGTCCGGCTCCAGATATTTTAAAGAAAGGTCGTCCAGTTCCACTTTGATTTTGGAAATGCCGAGGCGCTGCGCGATCGGCGCGTAAATATCCATCGTCTCGCGCGCCTTTTCTTTTTGTTTCTCCGGCTTCATATATTTGAGCGTACGCATATTGTGGAGCCGGTCGGCAAGTTTGATCAAAATGACGCGGATGTCTTTTGCCATGGCAAGAAACATCTTGCGCAGATTCTCCGCCTGCACTTCTACCTTATCGGCGGAATAATTCAACTGTCCCAGTTTGGTAACCCCGTCCACCAGTTGTTCCACGTCTTCGCCGAACTCGGCGCGGATCTCGTCCGACGTCATAATCGTATCTTCCACCACATCATGCAGAAGCCCTGCGACAATCGTTTCTTTATCCATCTCCAGATCGGCGAGAATAATCGCTACGCACAGGGGATGGATAATATACGGCTCTCCCGACTTTCTCTTCTGGTCTTTATGCGCCTCGTATGCGATCCTGTATGCCTTTTCAAGCATGGAGATATCTGCGGACGGATGATATTTGCGGATGCTTGCCACTAATTCCTTATAGAGTTCGTCCGGATCCGTAAAATCCTCCATACTCTTGACGCGCGCTTCCACCCGCTTGATCTGCGCCAGCTTTTCTTTGTCTTCCATTGCTGTTTTCTCAGTTGCGTTCATCTTTTCACCACCCATTTGGGGACGTATTATTTTCCTTCATAGCAGATCACGGAGCTTACATCGTAACCTTTCAGCTTTTCTCTCCCGTTCAGACCGGCAAGTTCGATCAGGAAAAGATCCTTTACTACCTTTCCGCCAAGATCCTCGATCAGTTTATTGCACGCTTCCAGCGTGCCGCCCGTCGCCAGCAGGTCGTCTACGATTACCACGCGCTGTCCCGGTTTGATCGCGTCCTTGTGGATCTCGATTTCCGCCGTTCCGTATTCCAGATCGTATTTGCGCGAGATCGTCGCGCAGGGCAGCTTCCCTTTCTTGCGAATCAGCACAAACGGTTTGTGCAGATTGTAGGCGATGGGAGCGCCAAACACAAATCCTCTCGACTCCGTTCCCACAATCACGTCTACCTCGTCCGGATTGATAAGCGCCTGCATCTGATCGATTGCAAGCGAAAGCCCGTCCGCATCCTGCAGTACGCTTGTAATATCGCGGAAAATAATTCCCGGCTCCGGAAAATCCGGAATGCTTCTGACATATTCTTCTATTTTCTTTTTCATTGGTATCCTCCATTCATTATATAGATTTTTCCCTTTTCCGTTACCGGCATACGATACAGTATAACACGAATCCGCGCAGGATTCAATTTGTATGCGCCGCGTATTTGGAAAGAAGTCCTGCAAGGATATAAAAAATATGCAGGAGATGGGACTTGAACCCACACGATCTTAACGACCACAGGCACCTGAAGCCTGCGCGTCTGCCAATTCCGCCACTCCTGCATAATCCTTATAAGTGCTTATTTGCACATGCACTAATATACAATACTTTATTTGAAATGTCAATTCCCTTTTTTGAAAACGGATGAAAAAATTTATTGACGAACATCCGGACAGATGATATAATACGTCTTGTTTGCGGGAGTGCTGGAATTGGCAGACAGGCAAGACTAAGGATCTTGTGGGTGTATGCTCGTGTGGGTTCAAGTCCCATCTCCCGCATCCGAGAAAAAGGCTGAAAACCATATTGGTTTTCAGCCTTTTCTCAGATTGTCCGTTTTTGCCGGCCTTCTTTTCTTTAACACCCAAACAGTTCCGCCGCTTTTTTCATACGTTCCGCAACAGGAACTCCAAAGGGACAGCGGGATTCGCACTCCTGACAGCCGACGCACTCCGACGCTTTATGCTCCAGCAGCATATAATGGGACTTGACCGTTGCGGGCACTTCCGGCTGCATTGCCGCAAGATCATAATATTTATTGATCATGGCAATATCCAGCTCCGCCGCACATGGCTTACAGTGCCCGCAATAGGTACACTGTCCGCTGTAAGAATGGAACGGCGCGTGCGCAAGCACAGATGCGTAATCCTTTTCCTCCTCCGAAGCGTTCTCATAGTGCACGGCCTGCTCGACCTGCTCCTTGGTATCGAATCCGCACAAAACCGAGGACACGCCGGGGCGCGTAAGCGCATAATGGATGCACTGTACCGGCGAAAGGCCTGCTCCAAACGGCGAGCGTTTTGCGTCAAACAGCCTGCCTCCGGCGAAGCCTTTCATTACCGTAATCCCGACATTTTGTTCTTCGCATAGCCGGTAAAGTTCCGCCCTGTCTTTATTAATGCCGCAAAGCCCCTGATCATATTGGTACCCCTCGGCGAGCAGTTCTTCTAAATCTTCCCCGGCGGGCAGCATATCGAACGCGGGATTGACGCTGAAAAGAAGCATCTCGATCAGGCCCGACCGCACCGCCAGTTTCGCCGTCTCCGGATTATGGGAGCTCATTCCGATATGGCGGATCGTGCCCTTTTCCTTAAGTTCCTTTACATACTCCATAAACGGGGAATCCAAAAGGGCTTCCCAGTCCTCCCTGGTATCCACATAATGAATCAT
>CANQJX010000008.1 GCA_947624335.1 uncultured Marvinbryantia sp. | reverse complement strand
GTTTAACAGCGCGATTGGTCCCTATAAGGGAGGGCTTCGCCTTCATCCGTCCGTTAATCTTGGCATCATCAAATTTCTTGGGTTTGAGCAGATTTTCAAAAACTCTCTGACCGGGTTGCCGATCGGCGGCGGCAAGGGCGGTTCCGACTTTGATCCGAAAGGAAAATCCGACAGAGAAGTTATGGCGTTCTGCCAGAGCTTTATGACGGAACTCCATAAATACATCGGCGCGGATACGGATGTTCCGGCGGGCGACATCGGTACCGGGGCAAGAGAGATCGGTTATCTTTACGGCCAGTATAAGAGACTGACCGGACGCTACGAGGGCGTGCTGACGGGCAAGGGCCTGTCCTTCGGCGGTTCGCTGGCAAGAACGGAAGCGACCGGCTACGGCCTTCTGTATCTGACGGAAGAACTTCTGAAGATCAATGGAAAAGATATCAAAGGAATGACGGCGGTTGTTTCCGGCTCCGGAAACGTGGCGACCTACGCCATCCAGAAAGCGCATCAGCTTGGCGCGAAAGTAGTAACCTGCGCGGATTCCACCGGCTGGGTATACGATCCGGAAGGAATCGACGTGGAAGCGTTAAAAGAAATCAAAGAAGTAAAGCGTGCGCGTCTGACGGAATATAAGAACTACCGTCCGAATTCCGAGTACCATGAGGGCAGAGGCGTTTGGAGCATCAAGGCGGATCTGGCTCTGCCGTGCGCAACGCAGAACGAACTTCTGCTGGACGATGCGAAACAGCTTGTAGCAAACGGCTGCGTGGCGGTATGCGAGGGCGCAAACATGCCGACTACCCTTGAGGCAACCGAGTATCTGCAGGCGAACGGCGTAATCTTTGCTCCGGGCAAAGCGGCCAACGCAGGCGGCGTTGCCACCTCCGCTCTGGAAATGTCCCAGAACAGCGAGCGCTTAAGCTGGACGTTTGAGGAGGTAGACGCAAAGCTGAAACAGATTATGGTAAACATTACGCATAATATGGCGGATGCGGCGGAAAGATACGGCGCTGCGGGCAATTATGTGGTTGGCGCGAACATTGCGGGCTTTGAGAAGGTAGTGGATGCGATGACGGCGCAGGGGATTGTTTAAGACACAACTTCTGCAAAAAATACGGTTTCCGCGGATGGGTCGAAGGATCCGTCCGTGGAACTTTTTTCTTGACATTGCCGGGAAAAAGTACAATAATTTATTTCAGAAAAAATGCGTGTACGCACGCTGAGGAGGGAAAAAGATGTTAGAGATTAAGATTACGAAAACAACGAATCCAAAGCCGCTTCCGACAGAGGACAATCCGCTGGTATTCGGTACGATCTTTACGGATCATATGTATGTGATGGAGTACGATACCGAAAAAGGCTGGCACGATCCGCAGATTATGCCGTATCAGAATATTTCTCTGGAGCCTTCGGCGATGGTGTTCCATTACGGGCAGGAAATGTTTGAAGGGTTAAAGGCGTATAAGTCGGACGACGGCAGAATCCTGCTTTTCCGCCCGGATAAAAATATTGAACGTGCGAATAACTCCAACAAACGTCTGGAAATCCCGCAGATTCCGGCGGATGATTTCTTAAACGGCATCCAGACGCTGGTGAAAGTAGATCAGGCATGGATCCCCACCAAACCGGGCACATCCCTCTACATCCGGCCGTTTGTGATCGCGACGGATCCGTTCCTTGGCGTTCGCCCGTCCAATACTTATAAATTTATCATCATTCTCTCTCCGGTAGGCCCTTATTATCCGGAAGGGCTGGATCCGGTTAAGATCTGGATTGAAGACGAGTATGTAAGGGCCGTAAGAGGCGGAATCGGCGAGGCAAAGACCGGCGGCAACTATGTGGCGTCCATGGCGGCGCAGATCAAAGCGCACGAAGAAGGCTATTCGCAGGTTCTGTGGCTGGACGGCGTAGAGCGAAAATACATCGAAGAAGTGGGCGCTATGAACATCTTCTTTAAGATCAGCGGAAAAGTAATAACGCCGATGTTAAACGGCAGCATCCTTCCGGGCGTCACAAGAAATACCTGCATTGAACTGTGCAAGGAATGGGGACTTCCGGTAGAAGAACGCCGCATTTCTGTGGACGAGCTGGAAGAGGCGGCAAAGAACGGTACGCTCGAAGAAGTATGGGGCACCGGCACGGCGGCGGTTATTTCCCCGGTAGGCCATCTGCGCTATGAAGACGATGTATTTCAGATTGCGGACGGCGGGATCGGCGAAGTAAGCCAGAAGCTGTACGATACCGTAACCGGTATCCAGCTTGGAAAACTGAAAGATACCCACGGCTGGGTGGTAGAAGTAAAATAAAAAAAGGAGCTAAGGCTCCTTTTTTTTCCAGCGCACCAGCCTTGCGGAGTTGCAAAGCACACATATGGTTGAAATATTGTGCAAAACGGCTCCGAGTACCATGGGCAGAAGCCCAAGGGCGGAAAGCGTGATACCGGCCAGATTTAAAAGAAAAGCAAACAACAGAATATTTTCCAGAATGACAGTGCGCGTTTTTGCAAGCAGGGCCTGCGTGTAAGCAGCGCTGTCATTTTCTTTTCCGGAAAAAACGCCGTTTCGCGCCGCGTTCTCTACGCATGAGAGGACGGCGGACGGGCCGGACAGCACAAGAGAACAGGGGCAGGCGATCACGAAAATCGCCATTACACGGCGAATATCCCGCGTGACGAAAAAGACCGGCAGACAGATTGCGAGGATGAGCGGAAGAAAATAACGGGCAAAGCGGTCCGTAAGGCGCTGCAGGTCCCCGCTCTGCTGGAAAAAGAATTCCGCGTCGCTGCTTTTTGCCCCGGCGCAGGCAAGCGCATGATCCGCGGCGCTTTGCGCGCGGCGCATGGCGTATGTTTCCAATCCTTCGCCGAGCAGCATCATAAAGGAAACTTCCGCGCCCTCCATATATTCTCCGGTAAACACCGTGCCGATCAGCGCTAAGACGACCAGAATGCCGGTGGTAAATTCTTTTTCCCGCCATACCGTCAGAAACGTATCGTAACAGACGCAGCCCCCTCCGATGACAAGCGGGATCAGCGCGGGCGGAAAAGGCAAAGGAAGGCGCAATACCTCCTCTGTCATAACCGCCGCCAATATTAAGATCAGTATAAATAGAGGGAGACGAAAAGCATCTCCGAATAATTTTTTATCCACGGGATTCCTCAATTCTCTGTCATGCAATTTACAGCAGTTGGATGCCGTGCCTCAACGCTTCTTCCGTTACCGCTTCCGGCCACAGCGAAACCTGTACTTCTCCAATATGCGCTTTTCGCAGATAAAACATACAGATGCGGGACTGACCGATGCCTCCTCCGATTGTGTAGGGCAGTTCTTTTTCCAGCACCGCCTTCTGGAACGGCAGATTTGCGCGCTCCGGGCATCCGGCAAGCGCAAGCTGGCGCGCAAGGCTTTCCTCGTCTACGCGGATTCCCATGGAAGAAAGCTCCAGGGCGATGTCAAGCACCGGATAATAAACGATAATATCGCCGTTTAATGACCAGTCGTCATAATCCGGCGCCCTGCCGTCGTGGCGTTCGCCGGATGCGAGCGTTCCCCCGATCTGCATGATAAAGACCGCGCCCTTTTCCCTGGTAATGCGGTATTCGCGCTCTTTCGGCGTACAGTCAGGATAGCGGTCTTCCAACTCCTGCGACGTGATAAAATAAATCTCTTTTGGCAGGATTTCCTCGATGTAATCGTACTGGATCGCCATATATTTTTCCGTTTTCTTCAAAGCGCTGTAAACTGTGCGCACCACATTTTTTAACGTTTCCTCATTGCGTTCTTCCTTTGCAATGATTTTTTCCCAGTCCCACTGATCCACATAGATCGAGTGGATGTTATCGGTCTGCTCGTCGCGGCGGATTGCGCTCATATCGGTGTAAAGCCCTTCGCCGTGGGAAAATCCGTATTTTTTTAAAGCGTAGCGTTTCCACTTTGCCAGCGAATGTACAATCTCCGCTTCTTTTTCCGCCTGCTCTTTAATTCCGAATGAGACGGGACGTTCCACGCCGTTTAAGTTGTCGTTCAGCCCTGAGTCCGGCGAAACGAACAGGGGCGCCGATACGCGCAGCAGATTTAAACTGGCGGCAAGCGTCTGCTGAAAAAAATCTTTTACGGTCTTGATGCCCACCTGCGTGTCGTGCAGGTTCAGAGCCGGCCGATAGTGTTCCGGGATCTGTAAATGTTCCATGAAGCTCCTCCTTATAAAACGGGTAGCCAATGGCTACCCGCAATACGATAATACGTTTTGCCTATCATTATACAATACCTTTTTGGAATGTCAAGATTTTTCAGCCCCCTTTTGGGAAGCATGAGAAATTTTCATTAAAATAATAAAATATTTCCATAACAGCGAGTCTTGTAATTCAAAAAATGATGTGTTATCATCGTTTCAGTGAAATGCGAAGAAGGAGACTCTTGTACGCAGAACTTGACAGGAATACGGCGTCGCCGACTGAGAGCGCTGTTTGAGGGAACGGACAAAAAGGGAACACTCCGGAGCAGACCGGCTGAACAGGCACGGCAGTAGGCCGGTACGCGGGTAAGCGTTATTTACAAATGAGGCAGGAAGCCCTGCAAATGCGGGTGGTACCGCGGATAAGACCAGTTTATTCGCCCCGGGATACAATCAGATGTATCTTGGGGTTTTTCTATGGCAAAGATTTTTGATCAAAGAACAATAAAGGAGTGGGACGCATGAGCAATCATTACAGAGACGTTACGTTAGGACAGATCAGCGAAGCGGATATTGATAAAGAGCTTCGCATCGCGGGATGGGTGGAGAACATCCGCGACCACGGGGGAGTTTCTTTCCTTGACATAAGAGATATGTATGCCGTGGTACAGGTGGTGATCCGCGACGGAAAGCTGCTGGAAGGGATCCATAAAGAACAGACGGTATCCATTAAAGGACGGGTGGAAAAGCGCGACGAAGAGACGTACAATCCGAAAATTCCCACGGGGACGATTGAACTGGAAGCGCATAAGATTGATATTTTGGGCGACGTTTTTCGTACGCTTCCGTTTGACGTCCAGAAAAGCCGCGAGGTGCGCGAGGAAGTGCGGCTTAAATACCGGTATCTTGATCTGCGCAACCAGAAAGTAAAAGACAATATAATTTTCCGCTCGCAGGTGATCGCCTTTTTGCGTCAGAAAATGACGGAACTGGGCTTTTTGGAGATTCAGACGCCGATTCTGTGCGCGTCCTCGCCGGAAGGCGCGCGCGATTATATTGTGCCGTCGCGCAAATTTAAGGGGAAGTTTTATGCCTTGCCGCAGGCGCCGCAGCAGTATAAGCAGCTTTTGATGGTATCCGGGTTTGACCGGTATTTTCAGATCGCGCCCTGCTTCCGCGACGAGGATGCGCGCGCGGATCGGTCCCCCGGCGAATTTTATCAACTTGACTTTGAGATGAGTTTTGCCGGGCAGGAAGAAGTATTTGCAGTGGGCGAACAGGTATTGACGGCGGCGTTTGAAAAATTTGCGCCGGAGGGATACGCGGTTACAAAAGCGCCTTACCCGGTGATCAGCTACCGGCAGGCGATGCTGGAATTTGGCACCGATAAACCGGATCTGCGAAATCCGCTTCGCATCATCGACGTAACGGAGTTTTTCCAGCGCTGCTCCTTTCAGCCGTTCCTCAAAAAGACGGTAAGGGCGATCCGCGTACACGCAGAAATGTCGAAGGGCTTTCACGAACGCCTCTTAAAATTTGCCATGGATCTGGGCATGGGCGGACTGGGCTATCTGGAAGTAATGGAGGACGGTTCCTATAAAGGACCGATCGACAAGTTTATCCCGCAGGACCTCAAAAAAGAATTTGCCGTCCTTGCCGGACTGGAAGCGGGAGATACGATTTTCTTTATCGCGGACAGAGAAGAACGCGCCGCGTATTACGCGGGCATGATCCGCACCGAACTCGGCGAGAAACTGGATCTGATCGAAAAGCGCGCGTATCGTTTCTGTTATGTAAATGATTTTCCGATGTTTGAAAAAGATCCGCAGACAAAGCAGATCGGTTTTACGCACAATCCGTTTTCGATGCCGCAGGGCGGACTGGAAGCGCTGGAAAAGAGCGACCCGCTTTCTGTCCTTGCCTATCAGTACGATATTGTCTGCAACGGCGTAGAGCTTTCTTCCGGGGCTGTGCGCAACCATGATATCAGAATTATGAAAAAGGCGTTTGAGATTGCAGGCTATGACGAAGAAACCCTAAGAAATAAATTCGGGGCGCTTTACAGCGCGTTTTGCTTCGGCGCGCCGCCCCATGCGGGCATGGCGCCGGGGATTGACCGTATGCTGATGCTTTTGAAAAACGAAGAAAATATCCGGGAAGTGATCGCGTTCCCCATGAACGGGAACGCCGAAGACCTGATGTGCGCGGCGCCTGGCTTTGTGACGGAGCAGCAGCTTCGCGAGGCGCATATCCGCGTGCGCGATTAGGGCGCAGGAAAAAAACAGAGAACGGGCAAGAGGAGAGATCATATGGCAAATATCATATCGGATGAAACGATGGAATATGTCGCTATCCTTGCAAAACTGGAACTTTCTGAGGAAGAGCGGCGGCAGGCAAAACAGGACATGGAAAAAATGCTGGATTATATCGATCAATTAAACGAGCTCGATACATCGGGCGTGGAACCCATGTCGCATGTGCTTCCGGTTCAGAACGTATTCCGGGAGGACGTTGTCACGAACGGAGACGAGCGCGACAAGATTCTGAAAAATGCGCCGGAGGAAAAAAACGGCGCCTTTGTAGTGCCGAAAACCGTAGAATAGCCGTATAAGCGGAGGCTGTATAGGAGGAGAACATGGAATTATTGGAATTGTCCGCACTGGAACTGGGACGCAGGATCCGCGCGGGGGAAATCAGCGCGGTGGAGGCGGTGCAGGCCTCCCTGTCGCGCATAAAAGAAGTGGAAAAAGACGTGCACGCCTATGTGACGGTGGACGAGGAGGGCGCGCTTACACGGGCGCGCGAGGTACAAAAACAGATTGCGGACGGAACGCTGAACGGTCCGCTTGCGGGCGTGCCGGCGGCGGTTAAGGATAATATCTGCACAGCGGGCCTTTTGACTACCTGCGGTTCCAAAATACTGGGGAATTTTGTACCGGCTTATTCCGCGCAGGCGGTCGAAAGCCTGGAACGCGCGGGCGTGATCGTGCTGGGAAAGACAAATATGGACGAGTTTGCCATGGGAAGCACCACAGAGACGTCCGCCTGGGGCGTTACCAGAAATCCGCATAATCTTGCGCATGTACCTGGCGGCTCTTCGGGCGGCTCCTGTGCCGCGGTGGCGGCAAAAGAATGTTTCTTTGCGCTCGGCTCCGATACGGGCGGTTCCATCCGCCAGCCCAGTTCCTTTTGCGGGGTTACGGGCTTAAAGCCCACATACGGGACGGTATCGCGCTACGGGCTGGTCGCATACGGATCCTCGCTGGATCAGATCGGGCCGATCGCAAAAAATGTGGGCGACTGCGCCGCTATCCTTGAAATCCTTGCCGGACGCGATGAAAAAGACAGCACTTCGGTGGCGCGCGCCGACGGGCGTTTTACCGAAGCGCTTACGGACGATGTGCGGGGACTGCGCGTCGGTATTCCCGGCGACTATCTGGGCGAGGGCCTCGACGGGGAAGTCAGAGCCGCCGTCTTGAAAGCGGCCGATGTTTTAAAGGAAAAGGGCGCGTCGGTAGAAGAATTTGACTTAAGCCTGACAGAATACGCCATCCCGGCATATTATACGATTGCCTCCGCGGAGGCGAGTTCCAACCTGTCGCGTTTTGACGGCGTGAAATACGGCTATCGCACAAAAGAATTCGACGGCCTGCACCAGATGTATAAGCGCAGCCGGTCGGAGGGATTCGGGCCGGAGGTAAAACGGCGCATTATGCTGGGTTCGTTCGTTTTAAGTTCGGGTTATTACGACGCATACTATCTGAAAGCGCTGCGCACAAAAGCGCTGATCCGGCAGGCGTTTGACCGGGCGTTTGAAAAATATGATGTGATTCTTGGCCCGGTCGCTCCCACGACGGCGCCGAAATTAGGGGAAAGCCTCTCCGACCCGCTTAAGATGTATCTGGGCGATATTTACACGATTTCGGCAAACCTGGCGGGCATTCCCGGAATCAGCGTTCCGTGCGGGACGGATTCCAAAGGGCTGCCGATCGGCGTACAGCTTTTGGGAGACTGCTTTAAAGAGAAAAATATCCTGCGCGCGGCGTACAGCTATGAGCGCGGCAGGGCGGATACGGCGTCCGATCCGGCAAAAAAGGCGGTGGAATAAATGGGAAAACAATATGAAACGGTAATCGGTCTGGAGGTCCATGTGGAACTGGCGACAAAGACCAAGATTTTCTGCGGCTGTTCTACGGCGTTCGGCGCGGCGCCCAATACGCATGTGTGCCCGGTGTGCGCGGGGATGCCGGGGGCCTTGCCGGTACTGAACCGGCAGGTGCTGGAATATGCGCTGGCCGTAGGGCTGGCGACCGGTTGTCAGATCAACCGGTACTGCAAATTTGACCGTAAAAATTATTTTTATCCGGACAATCCGCAGAACTATCAGATCTCGCAGCTTTATCTGCCAATCTGCCACGACGGGGGCATCGACATTGAAACGCCGGAGGGAGTCAAACGCATCGGCATTCACGAGATCCATATGGAAGAGGACGCGGGCAAGCTGATCCACGACGAGTGGGAAGACTGCTCGTATGTAGACTTTAACCGCAGCGGGGTTCCGCTGATCGAAATTGTATCGGAACCGGATATGCGCTCCGCCGACGAGGTTATCGCTTATCTGGATAAGCTGCGTCTGATGATTCAATACCTGGGCGCTTCCGACTGCAAGCTGCAGGAGGGCAGCATGCGCGCGGACGTGAATCTTTCCGTGCGCGAACAGGGAGCGCGGCAGTTCGGCACGCGCACCGAAATGAAAAATCTGAATTCATTCCGCGCGATTGCGCGCGCGATTGAACATGAGCGCGGACGCCAGATCGATCTTCTGGAAGCGGGCGAAAAGGTTGTGCAGGAGACAAGGCGCTGGGATGACGCAAAAGAATATTCCTATGCGATGCGCTCAAAAGAGGACGCGCAGGACTACCGCTATTTTCCGGATCCCGATTTGGTTCCGGTAGCAGTGGACGACGCATGGATCGCGCGCATCAGAAAGCGGCAGCCGGAGATGCGCACGGAGAAACGGAAGCGTTATCTGGAGGAATTTGACATTCCCGATTACGATGCGGGAATCCTTACTTCCTCCAAAAAGCTGGCGGATGTCTTTGAGGCGGCGACCGCCATCTGCGGCAAGCCGAAAAAGGTGTCCAACTGGCTGATGGGGGAAACGCTGCGGCTTTTAAAAGAAAACAACCAGGATCCGCAGGATATCCGCTTTTCACCGGAGCATTTGGCAAAACTGGTAGATCTTGTGGACGAGGGAGCGATCAACGGCAGCGTGGCAAAGGAAGTATTTGCCGAAATTTTCGCGCGGGACGTCGACCCCGGACAATATATAGAAGAAAAGGGACTGCGGATTGTACGCGATGAAGGCGCGCTCCGCAGCGCAGTGGAGGAAGTTATCGCGGCAAACCCGCAGTCCGTCGCGGATTACAGAGGCGGAAAGGACAGAGCGCTCGGTTTTCTGGTCGGGCAGACCATGAAAGCGATGAAAGGCAAGGCGGATCCAGCCGCGGTCAATCAGTTGCTGCGGGAGCTTCTGCCGCGGCAATAGTAAGACTTGTATTTTTTGACCAGAGCAGATATACTGAAGGTAGCAGGACAGAGGTTCCGGCAGGAAAGGATTGTTTCATGCGAAAAGGTATATCTGTTTTTGTATGCGTTTGTTTTTTGTGCTGCCTGACCGGCTGCAGCCGGGAGAAGATGAATGCGCAGATTGCGGAGAGCATCGGTACGCTTGGGTTATACGAAAACAACGAACCGGTGGAGACGCCGAAGATGAAAGCGCAGCGGGAAATGGAAGCGGCGGAAGAAAAAGTAGAGGAAAACGTGGGCGGGCATTTGCAGAAAGCCGCGCGTCTGGCGGCTTCTTATGATTACGAGCGCGCGCTGAAGGAACTGGATCAGATCAGCGAGGAATATCAGGACGACGACCGCGTGATCAGCGCGCGGATCGATTATCAGCGCCTTCAGGGGGAACTGGTAAAATTTGGCGGCGATCTGGCGCACTTTTCCGTGAAATCGCTGATTGTAGATACCCAGAGGGCGTTTGACGGGGACGATATGGCGTACTACTACAACAACTGGTCGCTGACTGTGGATGAATTCAAAGCGATCCTGCAGTCTTTGTACAACCGGGATTATATCCTCATGGATATCCACGACATTGTGGTCCATGTGGAAAATGCGGACGGAACGACCAGCTTCGCTTTAAATACGCCGCTGGTGCCGAAAGGAAAGACGCCGATCATCCTGTCATTTACAGAGGCGAATTATTACGACCATCAGGCGGAAAACGGGTTTTCTGCGCGCATGGTTTTAGACGAGAACGAAAAAGTGCAGAACGAGTATACGGACGCGTCCGGCAAAACGATGGTCGGCGCTTACGATGTCGTGCCGATTGTGGACGCGTTTGTGGAAGAACATCCGGATTTTTCTTTGCGCGGGGCAAAGGGCATTATTTCCGTAACAGGATACGAGGGCGTGTTCGGCTACGGGATTGAGACGGGGGCAAGTACGATCAGCAGGATTGCCGCAAGCCTGCGGGATTCCGGATGGCAGATCGCGTGCCACAGCTACGCCAACGATTCGCTGGAGACCGGAATGGATTATGACGAGCTGGCGAACGACCTGGACGAATGGGAAGAAAAAGTAGGCTCGTTGGTGGGAGATACCGATCTTCTGATCTATCCTTACGGCGAAGAAGTGGCGGAAGGGACAATGAAAATGGAACTTCTTCTGGAAAAAGGATATCAGTTCTTTTTCGGGATCTGGACGACGGCGGACTTTTTGCAGGTAAACAGCGATTATGTGCGCCAGACGCGCAGGACGCTGGACGGCTACGACCTGTATATGTATGCGGACAGCTTAAAAGATTTTTTCGACGCGAAAGATATTCTGGACAAAACCAGATATGCGTTTGAATAAACGCGAAAAGCAAAGACGGCGCGCCTGCACAGCGGCGCGCATGTTTTGGGCATATCCCCGGGAGAAGTTACGAAACAATTACACACAGTTAAAAGAATTTTATTATATTCCCTCTTTACAAACGGCGGAAACTCCTCTATACTTAACTATATGTTGTGAACGATATTTTCTTTTTACACCAGATGTAGTGTGGGCTGCCGGCTGACGGTAAGGAGGGTTTTATGTACGTTATCAAAAAAGATGGCACGGAGGAAGACTTTAACGTCGAAAAGATTGTGATTGCGGTCAACAAATCTGCGGCGCGGGCGCTGTATAAGTTTTCCGATCAGGAGATCAAGGAGCTTTGCGAATATGCCACAAACCGCGCCAGGGAGATGGGCAAAGAGGGCATTACCATTCAGGAGATGCACAACATTGTGGAGAGCGCGCTGGAAAAGGTGAGTCCCGCGGTGGCGAAAAGCTATCGCGATTACCGCAATTATAAAGTGGATTTTATCCATATGATGGACGATGTTTATACAAAAAGCCAGTCTATCCGTTATATCGGCGACAAGAGCAACGCGAATACGGACAGCGCGCTGGTGGCGACAAAGCGCAGCCTGATCTTTAATGAACTGAACAAGAATCTTTATCAGAAATTCTTTATGACGCGTGACGAGCGTCAGGCCTGCAAGGACGGGTATATTTATATTCACGACCAGTCGGCGCGCTTAGATACCATGAACTGCTGCCTGTTTGACGTAGGAAACGTGTTAAGCGGCGGCTTTGAGATGGGCAATGTCTGGTACAACGAGCCGAAAACGCTGGATACCGCGTTTGACGTGATGGGAGATATTGTCCTGAGTACGGCGGCGCAGCAGTACGGCGGCTTTACGGTGCCGGAAGTGGATAAGATCCTTGCTCCTTATGCGCAGAAGAGCTACAACAAATACAAAGAAGAATTTATGAAATATGCGGACCCCGCATGGGAAGGCATTGAGCAGCGTGCGGAAAAGTACGCGATGGACAAGGTAAAACGTGATTATGACCAGGGATGGCAGGGAATAGAATACAAATTAAACACCGTCGGTTCTTCCCGCGGCGACTATCCGTTTGTTACCATGACGATCGGGCTGGGGCAGAGCCAATTTGAACGGATGTGCAGCATCTCCCTTCTGAATGTACACAAAGAGGGGCAGGGCAAGCCGGGCAATAAAAAACCGGTGCTTTTCCCGAAGATTGTGTTCCTGTTTGATGAAAACATCCATGGCGACGGGAAGGTTTGCGAGGATGTGTTCCAGGCAGGTCTGGAGTGTTCCGCCAAAACCATGTATCCCGACTGGCTGTCGCTTTCCGGCAAAGGATATATCGCCAGTATGTACAAACGTTACGGGCGCGTGATCAGCCCTATGGGATGCCGCGCGTTTTTAAGCCCGTGGTATGAGCGCGGCGGCATGCACCCGGCGGACGAGGATGACAAGCCGGTTTTTGTCGGACGGTTCAATGTGGGCGCCGTCAGCCTGCATCTGCCGATGATTCTGGCAAAGGCAAGGCAGGAGAGCCGCGACTTTTACGAAGTGCTGGATTACTATTTGGAAATGATCCGCGGAATTCACAAGCGGACATACGAATATCTCGGCGAGATGCGTGCGTCCACCAATCCGCTTGCCTATTGCGAAGGCGGTTTTTACAAAGGGAATCTGGATCCGCGCGACAAAATTAAGCCTCTGCTAAAGCCGATGACGTCTTCGTTCGGTATCACCGCGTTAAACGAGCTGCAGGAGCTTTACAATGGGAAATCCATTGCCGAGGATGGACAGTTTGCCCTGGAGGTAATGGAGTATATCAATAAGAAAGTAAACGAATTTAAGGAAGAAGACGGCTGGCTGTACGCCATTTACGGAACGCCGGCGGAGAGCCTGTGCGGCCTGCAGATCGAGCAGTTCCGCAAACAGTACGGCATCGTGGAAAACGTATCCGACCGTCCTTATGTAAGCAACAGCTTCCACTGCCATGTAACGGAAAACATTTCCCCGATCCAGAAGCAGGATCTGGAAGGAAGATTCTGGGATCTGTGCAACGGCGGAAAAATCCAGTATGTGCGCTATCCGATCGATTATAATAAAGAAGCGATCAAGAGCCTGATTCTGCGTGCGATGAAGGAGGGCTATTACGAAGGCGTAAACCTCTCCCTTGCCTACTGCGACGACTGCGGGCATCAGGAACTGGAGATGGACGTCTGCCCGAAATGCGGTTCGCGCAATCTGACCAAGATCGACCGCATGAACGGATATCTTTCTTACAGCCGCGTACATGGGGACACCAGATTAAACTCCGCCAAAATGGCGGAAATCGCCGAACGCGTTTCCATGTAGCAAAGGCGTAAAGAAAAACAGGCGCGTTTGCGTTTTGCAAAAAAGTAGTTGACAAAGAGTATATACTGTATATAATGATATATATACAGTATATACTCTTTATATTTTCTTTCGGAAGGTGAAATAAATGAAAGTAGTACTTTCAAATCAGTCGGAATTCCCGATTTATGCGCAGATACGGGAGCAGATGAAAGAACAGATTTTAAGCGGGCAGATTGCGGAAGGGACCGTCCTGCCGTCTATCCGCCAGCTTGCAAGGGACCTGGGGATCAGCGTGATCACGACTACCCGCGCTTACCGCGAGCTGGAGAGCGAAGGGTATATCGCGTCCGTACAGGGAAAAGGCAGTATTGTCTTAAAACGGGACAATACCGTCCTTCGCGAACAGTGTATCCGGCAGATCGAAGAACATTTACGCGAGGCCGTGGTTTTGTCCGAACGCATCCGCATGACGGAGGAAGAACTTTTGGATATGCTTAAGCGCACGCGACAGCGCTGATTGGCTGCGCGCAGTTTATGATTACAGGAGGTGCAATCTATGAATGCGATAGAGGTTCTTGGTTTACGAAAAACCTATTCAAAATTTGAACTGAATGACATCAGCTTTACGCTGCCCAAAGGCTACATTATGGGCTATGTGGGACAAAACGGGGCGGGTAAGACAACCACGCTGCGTCTGATCGCGCATCTGCTGAAAGCGGAGAGCGGAAGCTGCAGCATTGACGGGCTGACTTACGAAAAAGATCCGGTCCGTTACCGGGAGATGATCGGTTATGTGGGCGACAGCGACGGCTTTGCGCCGGATTTTACCTTAAAAAATATCCGCGGTATCTGCCGTAATTTTTATCCCACGTTCCGCGAAAAGCAGTTTTGCGAACTGACCGGACGGTGGAAACTGCCGGAGAAAAAGAAAATCAAGGAATTTTCCCGCGGTATGAAGGTAAAACTTCAATTCGCGATGGCGCTTGCGCGCGAGACGTCGGTTTTACTGCTCGATGAGGCGACAAACGGACTGGATCCCGTAGTGCGCGCCGAGGTGCTGGAGCTTCTGCAGGAATACATCAGCGACGGGCAGCACAGCATCTTGTTTTCCACGCACATCATAAGCGATCTGGAACAGATTGCAGACTATATTTTCTTTATTGAAAACGGCCGGAAGATTTTCTGCGAGACCAGGGAGGAATTGCAGGAAAGTTATCTTCTGGTAAAAGGCGGACTGGACGATCTGAGCACAGGGCAAAAATTTCTGATCGGCGTTAAGCAAAACGACATCGGCTTTGAGGCGCTGGTAAAGACGGATAACGCTCCGTTCCTCTCAAAAAGCTGCGTCCTGGAAAAACCGTCGATTGACCAGATGATTGTCCATATGATCAAGGAGGAGGAAGCATGAGAATTTTTCAATGGTGCAAGCTGGATGCCGCCGTGTCCAGGAGTGTTTTAAAGTTTATGCTGCTTTTTGCGTTTATCTGCGCGGTGATCGCTGTGTTTACGCCGGATATACAGGCTGCGTGGCCTTTGCTGTATATGATTTTCGGAGGAATGATGACGGTCAGTACGCCGTTTACCGCACAGCCTTATTTTGTGGAAATGCTTCCCACCAAAATATATGAACGTGTATTTGGACGCTTTTTGTTTGGGACGGGAATGATTGTCCTTTTCGCAGCCGCCGGTTTTGCCATGCAGACGGCGTATATTGCGTCCGGCGATTTAGCGGTCGTACCCGCGCTTACACAGACGGCTTTTTTTGTCGGCATTGCGCTTTTCCTGACGGCGGTGCAGTACCTTTTGCTTTACTTATTTCAAATTAAAAATGTGCAGATCATATACTTGATCCGCATGATTCCCGGATTTGCCTTTTTCTTCGGATTTAACAGTCTGCTCTCGACAATACAGGAAGAAATGCAAAAGGGGAACCGGCTTCCCGGATGGATTCTGTGGGCGGTGGAGCATGAAACGGCTTTGTCTGTGGCCATTCTGCTTGCGGGAATCGCGTCCGTCCTTCTGTGCGCAGTGGTGGCGAGCGTATACGAGCACCGCAGGATGGTGTAGGCCGATCTTTCAGAACGCACGCGGATTCTCTTGACATTTCCGCCATATATCGTAAAATATAAATGTTGGAGGTCTGCAAAGCCGCGCGGCGCATATATGCGTGAAGAAACAGGGCTTTCGGACCTGCCGATCGGACAAAAAGAAAACCGGGACGACGATATAAGGAGAGGTTATGCAGATTATCATAGTCGGCTGCGGCAAGGTTGGCTCCGTATTGGCGGAACAGCTATGCCGGGAAGAAAATAATGTAACCGTTCTTGACGTTAAGAGCGAGCGAGTGGAACACCTTGTCAATGAACTTGATATTATGGGCTATATCGGCAGCGGGATCAGCTTTGATACGCTGATGGAAGCCGGTGTAAAAAAAGCGGATCTTTTGATTGCGGTTACCCATTCGGACGAGCTGAACCTGATGTGCTGCCTGATCGCGCGAAAAGCGGGGAACTGCCAGACGATTGCCCGCGTGCGCAACCCGGAATATAATAAAGAAGCGGATTTCCTGAAGAAAGAGCTGGGCCTTTCGATGATTATTAATCCGGAGCTGGCGGCGGCAAACGAAATTTCCCGCGTGCTGCGCCTTCCGTCGGCCATTGACGTGGAGGTGTTCGCCAAAGGAAGATTGGAAATTCTTAAATTCCGGGTGAAAGCGGGTTCTCCGCTCTGCAATCTTTCCGTGCAGGAGATGGCGGCGAAAGTGAGCGGCGACATTCTTGTATGCGTGGTGGAGCGTTCAGATACGGTGACGATTCCCAACGGGATGTTTGTCCTGCAGGAAAAGGACTATGTTTATGTTGCGGGAACGCCAAAGAGTACGGCGGAGTTCTTTAAGAAAATCGGGATCGAGGCCAATCCGGTACGCAATCTTATGATTGTGGGGGGCGGCAAAATCAGTTATTATCTGGCGCAGATTCTTCTGGCGGCCGGAACGGATGTGCGGATTATCGAGCAGGATGCCGCCAGCTGCGATATGCTAAGCCAGTTGATCCCGGAGGCGACGATTATTCACGGAAACGGAACAGACAAAGCGCTTCTGATGGAGGAAGGACTGGACGGCATGGATGCGTTCGCCTCGCTGACAGGTATTGACGAGGAAAATATTTTCCTTTCCCTCTATGTCAAAACGCAGTCCGATATTAAAACCATCACAAAAATTAACCGGATTTCCTTTGACGAAGTGATTGCCAATCTGGATCTGGATACCGTGATTTATCCCAAAGACATTACGGCGGAGTACATTATCCGCTATGTACGGGCGCTTGGGAATTCCATCGGCAGCAATGTGGAGACGATGCACCGCATTGCCGGAGGAAAGGTGGAGGCGCTGGAATTTATTATCCGTGAAAATGCGCCCGTGGTTAATGTGCCGCTGATGGATCTGGATTTAAAAGACGATATTTTGATCGCATGTATTCAGCGTGACGGAAAAATTATCCTTCCGCGCGGAAATGACAGTATGCAGGTGGGAGATACCGCCGTTGTCATTACAACGAGAAACGGTTTGAGAGACATTCGCGATATTCTCGGAAAGCGCAGGGTGGGATAAGATATGAACTATCAGGTTATTCGCTATATGCTGGGCTATATCTGTTATTTTGAGGCAGCGTTTCTGACGCTGCCATGTTTCGTAGGTCTGATTTATGGAGAATACCGTGTGAGCATGATATATGCGCTCGTTGCGGCGATTTGTGTTCTTCTGGGAGCGGCGTTCCGCTTTAAGCGGCCCAAAGACAAGCGGATGTACACGAAGGAGGGGCTGGTGACGGTGGCCCTGTGCTGGATTGTGCTGAGTATTTTAGGCGCGCTCCCGTTCTGTATTTCCGGGGAAATACCGTATTATGTGGATGCGCTGTTTGAGACCATTTCCGGCTTTACCACCACCGGCTCCAGTATTTTGTCAGACGTGGAAGCGCTGTCCCACGCCAGCCTTTTCTGGAGAAGCTTTACCCATTGGGTCGGCGGCATGGGTGTGCTGGTGTTTATTCTGGCGATTCTGCCCGCGCAGGGCGGCGCGTTTATGAATCTGATGAAGGCGGAGAGCCCGGGACCGTCCGTGAGCAAGCTGGTTCCGCGGCTGCGCGATACCGCCCTCTTTTTATACGGCATTTATATGGGCATGACCCTGCTTGAACTGGCGCTGCTGTTAATCGGCAAAATGCCGGTGTTTGATGCGGTTACGCTTACTTTCGGAACGGCCGGTACGGGCGGATTTGCTGTCCGCAACAGCGGGCTTGCCGATTACAGCGTTTACCAGCAGGCGGTCATTACCGTTTTTATGATCGCGTTCGGCGTTAATTTCAATTCTTATTTTCTGTTGCTGCGCAAGCGGTTTAAGCAGGCGGTGAAGTCGGAAGAAGTACTGACTTATCTGGGGATCATCGCGGTTTCCGTGCTGCTGATCACCGTGAATGTGCGCCCGCTGTTCCCAAATCTGTTTCAGGCGTTCCACCACACGTTTTTCCAGGTGGGTTCGATCATCACCACCACCGGTTATTCTACGCAGGACTTTAACCTGTGGCCTCCGCTGTCAAGGACGATCCTGATGGTTCTGGTATTTATCGGCGCCTGCGCCGGCAGCACGGGAGGCGGTATCAAGGTTTCCCGCCTGATCATTATGGTAAAGGGAATCCGAAAAGAGATTCGGACGCTGCTGCATCCGCGCAGCGTGTACAAAGTACGCATGGACGGACGCGCGATCGAGCATGAAGTGGTGCGCTCCGTGAATGTTTACCTGGCAATCTATGTGCTGATTTTTGTGGGTTCGCTCTTGATCATTACGCTGGACGAAAAGGATTTGGTGACAAACTTTACGGCGGTCGGCGTTACCCTGAACAATATCGGGCCGGGCCTGGGCGTGGTCGGCCCCACCGGCAATTTTTCTTCGTTTTCCGCGGTTTCCAAGCTGGTGCTTTGCCTGGATATGCTGGCGGGAAGGCTGGAACTGTTTCCCATTCTGATGCTTTTTGTTCCCTCGGTCTGGAAACGCGGGAAACGTGAAAAAGTAAGAATAGAAAAAACAAAGGCTGAAAAAGCAAAGGTTTAACAGGAGGAGGGTTTTCTTATGTATGCAGAGGAAAAAGTCTGGATTGCGCAGAGCGGGGAAGAGAAGGTATGTATTTTTCCCAAAATGGCAAACCGCCACGGGCTGATTGCGGGAGCGACAGGGACCGGAAAAACAATCACGTTAAAGGTGCTGGCGGAATCTTTCAGCGACGCCGGCGTACCGGTGTTCCTGGCGGACGCCAAGGGCGACCTGGCCGGGATGTGTAAACCGGGCGAAGACACGGAAGATATGCAAAAACGCATCCAAAAGTTCGGCCTGCAGGATATCTGGAGCTACCATGCTTATCCGACGGCGTTCTGGGACGTGTACGGAAAAGCGGGACATCCCCTGCGCACGACCATCAGCGAAATGTCACAGGACTTGAAAGAGATAAAGGAAAAACCCGCGAAGCGATGGGAG
>CANQJX010000007.1 GCA_947624335.1 uncultured Marvinbryantia sp. | reverse complement strand
GGAAACTATTATTCACGGTTTGGATTTGAAAGTGGAAAATATTATGGAATTACCGTATCAGAGAATGAATTTGACAATGAACATTTGCAGATTTTATTTTTGGATAAATCTATAAGGGGCAGGATTTCCGGGAGACTTGTGTACTGCGATGCGTTTTACGATACTGACGGGAATCTACTATGAATTATTTCTGTTCTTCGATTGGTCAATCGAATTTTACAGGAGGAATATTATGCCGGAAACAGAAGGTTTGGAATGGACATTTGATACAGTGGCATCTGCTTATGAAAAGTTTCGCCCTTCATATCCTGATGAACTCTATGAAATGATATTGAATTATACCACGCTCGATGAGGCCTGTTATGCTGTCGAAGTGGGAATTGGCAGTGGGCAGGCAACATTGCCGATTTTAAAGACCGGATGTAATTTGGCAGCAGTCGAATGCGGCAAGGAATTTTCTGAATTATGCGAAAGAAAGTTTAAAGAATATCCTAATTTTTCTGTTTTAACAAACAAATTTGAAGATATACCGTTCGAGAAAAATAAATATGATTTGGTGTATTCTGCAACTGCATTTCATTGGATTGCTGAGAGTATCGGATATGAAAAAGTGTTTTCGATGCTGAAAAGCGGCGGAGTGTTTGCAAGATTTGCAAATCATCCTTATCCGGCTAAAGATAATTTACCTCTTTTTGAAGAAATTCAAAGTATTTACGGCGAACATTATCCTAATAAAAGACAAAAATCGCTGACAGAATATACCGATGAGCGGGCCGCGCAAACAGCAAAAATCGCAGGAAAATATGGTTTCGCAGATATAAAGCACGCATTGTTTCACAGAACACGAATTTTTTTCGCAAATGAGTATTGTGCATTGCTTGGAACATATTCCGATCATATAGTAATTGAGGAAACCATAAGGAAAATTTTTTTCTCAAAAATTGAGGATGCAATAAACAATTACGGTGGTAAAATTACAGTGTATGATACCATCGATTTGCAGCTTGCGAGAAAACCGTAAATACCAGTTTGCTGATGAGATAACTCCGCTTTACAAGTAAGGGGTGTGCATTTCCGGATTTTTTCTCAAAATTTTGCCTGAAATTTGGGACAAAAAATTCAAAATGCACACACAGAACGAATGTTCGACGTTTTTTTCTTTCCCGTTTCGATTGTATCAAAGGTTGTCCCAGAATATGAATAAATTTGGAGAAAGGACATTTTATTTTGAGAATCCGGCCATATATACCAAGCAAAGATTACGAACATATATCCAAATGGATTGATAACGAAAGGACTCACGCCTTTTGGTGTGCAAATCGTTTACCATACCCCATAACGCAGAACTCCTTCCATGATTTATTGAAGAAAAATGCAATACGCCTTTCAGATAACAGGCGCATCAGCGGTTCAATTAAATGTTTTCAATGAAAACGCATTGGCGAAACAATGTTATGAAAAAGTTGGGTTTGTTGAAAGAAAGCTTGAAAAAGACGTATTTCCCTATAAAGACGAGTTATGGAGCAGATGCAATATGATTTTTTGCCTCCGCTCCGGGTCTACACTTCGTTTCGGTCGGTTCTAAGCGTGAGCCACTGGCGCACAGAACCGGCGCAGAGCAGATGCCTGCCGGACATCTTGCTAAGTGATAACACTTCTTTATCCGGCTTTATTGTATAGCGGGCGGAGCCGAAAGGCTCCGCCCGTTCGCGCCGTGCGCCGCTTATGCGAGCAGGCCGGCTGTTCTTAAGTTTGCAAGAAGCGTGTTCAGCGTCGTAGCGATCTCGGCTGTTGTTGCATTGGCCGGATCGGTATCTGCTACGTCGGCTGCAGGAGTGATCGTGGCGTCTGTGCCGTCCGCGCCCGCAGGGCCGGTCGGACCCGTAGCGCCGGTAGCGCCCGCAGGGCCGGTTGGACCCGTCGCGCCGACAGCACCCGCAGGACCGGTTGGACCTGTCGCGCCAACAGCGCCGTCTGCACCCGTCGGACCCGTAGCGCCCGTCGGACCTGTCGCCCCGGTTGCGCCTGCCGCACCTACGGCGCCGTCAGCTCCGGTTGGGCCGGTCGGACCGATTGGACCCGGAACACCGTCTGCGCCCGTTGCACCTGTCGGCCCGGGGATGCCTGCCGCACCGGTAGCACCCGTAGCGCCTGCAGGACCGTCAGCACCGGTTGGGCCGGTCGGACCAATCGGGCCCGGAATACCGTCTGCCCCGGTTGCGCCGGTCGGACCGGTTGCCCCGATCAGACCTGCAATACCGGCAGGCCCCGTCGCTCCCGTCGCACCGGTAGCACCTGTCGCGCCGGTTGCGCCTGTCGCGCCGGTTGCGCCCGTCGGACCGGTCGGTCCTGTCGGCCCGGTGATACCGCCCGTCGTGCCGGTTGGCCCTGTCGGCCCGGTCGGACAACAGCAGTCACATCCGCCGCAGGGATTACCGCAGCCGGAAGTACCGCCGCAGTTAGAGGAACCGCCGCACCGCGATCCTGTATTCAAAAAATCAAAATACATATAAATACCTCCTATTCCGAACAAATTCCCAAAGGAGTCTGTTCAATGACAGTATATTCAGCCCGCGGACGGTTCGTTCGCGAAGCGCGCTTCAAAATAACGCAGATTTTGCAGATAGGCGGGCGAATGGGGACGGTAAGTGCCTGCAAGACGGTTATATTCCCGTGCTTTTTCCGGTTCTCCCAGCCGGTCGTAGCAGACGCACAGCGAAATGCAGGGCAGATATCCGTGACAGTCCTTCGATACAAAAGCGCCGCTCTTTTCATCGGATGGTATCTGCAGGGCCAGTTCAAACCAGAAAACAGCGGACTTATAATTTTCCAGTTCCATAAATAATGCGCCCGCCTCGCAGCAGATTTCCGCGCGCGGGGAATCAAACCGAAACGAGGAAAACAGCGCGTCAAGCGCAAGATCCGGCTGCCTTGCACCGCGGTAACAATAGGAAAGTATTTTACACGCTTCAATCTTGTTTTCCAGCCATCCGTCCGGTTTTTCCAGACATTCTTTCAGGATGCGGACGGCCCGTTCGTATTGTCCGTGATAATAAAGTTCCCGGCCGTAATAAAACAGATCCCGCGGGCCTAAAGGTTCCTCCTGCGCCTGTTTTTCGTAAATGCGCAGATTGCGGTCGCTGTAGGAGGTTTTCACGGACTTGTGCGTAACGGCGGTGTTCTCTGCGTAAAAGACGCGCCCGGAATGTACGATCGCCTCGTGTACGCGTCCGCGCCAGACGTGCGGAGTGCTGCGCCGTACCATACGCTCCCGGTAATACATAAAAACAGGCTTTCCATCTTCGTCAAAAGCCGTGTGATAGGGCATCATAATTACGTCGGCCGTATCGGGGACGGAATCCTTTAACCGGAGAAACCCGGCAAGATCCGCATCGGTAAATACATCGTCGGCGTCCAGCCACATCACAAATTCCTGCGTTGCTTTGGAAAAAGAAAAATTGCGTGCGGCGGAAAAATCGTCGATCCATACGAAGTCAAAAATCTGATCGGTATAACGCGCGGCAATTTCTTTGGTAGCGTCGGTGCTTCCTGTATCTACAATAATGATTTCCTCCACGGCGCCGCGGACGCTTTCCAGGCAGCGCGCAAGCACGCGCTCCTCATCTTTTACAATCATGCACAGACTGACAGTAACAGCCATGTTTTCACCTTCGGATATTTTTTCTATATAGTATGCGGCGGAATCTTTTTGCGGCAACGCATTGAAAAAGCGCGGGGAAAAACGTATAATAGAGAAAAACATTTGCAAAGGGGGAACGGTTTATGAAACTGACATGGATAGGGCATTCCTGCTTTAAGGTAGAGTCGCAGGGATATACGATCATCCTGGATCCCTATGAAGACCATGCGGTGCCCGGATTAAAGCCGGTGCGGGAGGAAGCGGACGAGGTGTTCTGCAGCCACGAACACGGCGACCATAATGCGCGCGGCGCCGTTTCTTTGCGCAAGGGCGGGAAATCCCCGTTTCGCGTCACACGGCTTCTTACTTATCACGATCATCACAAAGGAGCAAAACGCGGGAACAATACAATTACGATTTTAGACGACGGCGAATGCAGGGTCGCGCATATGGGCGACGTCGGCTGCATGCCCGAACCGGAGCTGCTTGCGCAGCTGAAAAATCTGGACGCCGTATTGATTCCCGTGGGAGGTTTTTACACGATTGACGCAAAAGAAGCAAAAGCGCTGGCGCAGGAGATACAGGCAAAGGTTGTGCTTCCCATGCACTACGGCCTGAAACGGGCAGGGCTGCGGGTAATCGGCAGACTGGACGCGTACACTGCGCTGTGCGATGATGTGATCGTATATCCGGGCAGCGAGATTACGCTTACCAAAGATATGAAAAAACAGACGGCGGTTTTGCAGCCGCAAAACGTTTAAAGAACGGACGGCTTATTCGGTTAAGATTTTAAGAAAGAGGAGCGCAAGCACAAGCAAAATGACCGGCCGGGTAATCTTCGCGCCCTTTTTCATGGCAAGACCCGCGCCGAGGTAGCCGCCCGCCATATTGCACAGCGCCGCGGCCGCGCCCAGGGGGAGCAGAACCTGCCGGTTGGCCAGAAAGATGGCAAGCGAGGTGAGGTTGGTAGTCAGATTGATTATTTTTGCCTGCGCGTTTGCGTGCGTGACATTCATTTTTGCGAATACCGTAAAGGCAATAATCAGGAAGGTTCCGGTGCCCGGTCCGTAAAAACCGTCGTAAACGCCGATGATCAGCGCGGCAAGCACAGCCGTCAGGCAGGTACGTCCCGCGCCTGCGCTTTCCGCTGCGGAATCCTGAAACAAATGACGGTTCAGAACGACAAAAGCCGTAAGCGGAAGAAGAACGAGCAGAAAACGCTGCATAAACGTTTCGTCCGTTTGAAGGGACAGACGGGCGCCTATGGAGGAACCGAGAATCGCCGTGGCCACGGACGGCACGGCAAGCCGGAAATCGATGAATTTATTTTTGATAAAGCGGGATGTGGCAAGCATTGTGCCGCAGGAGGACGAGAGCTTATTTGTGGCGATTGCCTGATGGGCGGGCAGTCCGGCGATCAGATACGCCGGCAGCGAAATCAGGCCGCCGCCGCCCCCGATAGCGTCTACCAGCCCCGCAAGAAAAAGCAGGGGGCATACGATTAGAAATGTCTGCGGTGTAAGTGGTGTCATAATACACATTCCTTTCTTAACAGCTTCCCACACTATAAACCGCGAAAGAAGGATTGTCAAGAACCGGGTTTGCACCGGCTGCGCCGGCAGCGGAAACATCAATCATAAGAACGGAGGAATACGATGGATACGGTAAGACTTGGGAAAACAGAGATTGTAACCAATAAAAACGGATTTGGGGCGCTTCCCATTCAGCGCGTCAGCGAAAGCGAGGCGGTAAAGATTGTCCGTACCGCCTATGAAAGAGGCATTACTTTTTTTGATACGGCGCGCTGGTATACAGACAGCGAACAGAAACTGGGCGCCGCCCTTTCGGACGTGCGCCGGAATGTATACATATCGTCCAAAACCGGCAGCACCGAACCGGAAGGATTCTGGAAAGACCTGGAGACGACGCTTACGAACTTAAAAACGGATTATCTGGATATCTACCAGTTCCACAATCCGGCGTTCTGCCCGAAACCGGGCGACGGAAGCGGTTTATACGAATGTATGGAGGAAGCGAAAAAACAGGGAAAAATCCGCCACATCGGCATTACGAACCACCGCCTTGCCGTGGCGGAGGAGGCGATTGATTCGGGCCTGTACGATACGCTGCAGTTCCCCTTCTGCTATCTGGCAACCGACGCGGATATCCGTCTGGTCGAAAAATGCAAAGAGGCGGATATGGGATTTATCGCCATGAAAGCGCTTTCCGGCGGACTGATCACCAACTCTGCGGCGGCATACGCGTTTGAAGCGCAGTTTGAGAATGTGCTGCCGATCTGGGGCGTGCAGAGAATGAACGAACTGGAAGAATTTTTGTCGTATATCGGGCATCCGCCGGTGATGACCGAAGAACGCCGCGCCCTGATCGAAAAGGACCGCGCGGAGCTGATGGGAGAATTCTGCCGCGGCTGCGGGTACTGCATGCCTTGTCCGGCGGGGATCGAGATTAACAACTGCGCGCGCATGTCTCTGATGATCCGGCGTTCTCCCTCCGCGGCGCAGCTAACGCCCGAAGCGCAGGCAAAGATGATGCGCATTGAAGAATGTCTGCACTGCGGACAGTGCATGGAGAAATGTCCGTATCACCTAAACACGCCGGAACTGCTGGCAAAGAATCTGGCCGATTATAAAGAAATCCTTGCGGGGAAAGCATACTAGGAGGAATGGGTTATGAGCAATAAACTTGCCGGAAAGCAGAAACCGGAAAAAAAGAAAACAAACGCCGGCCTGATTGTTGTTGCGGCCGCGGTGGCTGTAACCGTGCTGGCGGCGGTTCTTCTTTTGCGCAATGCGGGAGCGGGCGGCCGGCTGCCCGGACAGACAGAAGTGGATCTTTCACAGGTGACCGGTCCGACGGCGACGATTACGGTGAAAGATTACGGGAAAATTGAACTGCAGTTGGACGAGAAGGCGGCGCCTTTGACGGTTGAAAATTTTACCGCGCTGGCGAAGGACGGATTTTATGACGGGCTTACTTTCCACCGCATCATCGACGGTTTTATGATTCAGGGCGGCGACCCGCTGGGAAACGGTACGGGCGGCTCTGAAAAAACAATTCCGGGAGAGTTTGCGCAAAACGGTATCGACAATCCAATTTCCCATAAGCGGGGCGTAATTTCTATGGCGCGTTCGCAGGATATGGACAGCGCCAGCAGCCAGTTTTTTATCGTGCAGTCGAACAGCACGCAGTTAGACGGTAATTATGCCGGTTTCGGCTATGTGACAAGCGGCATGGAGATCGTTGATCAGATCTGCAAGGATACGCCGGTGCAGGACGGAAACGGAACCGTGGCTTCCGAAGACCAGCCGGTGATCGAGAGCATCACAATCCATTGACATTTAGGGATGTATATTATACAATATCTTGTAATTACAGTATCGGAAGCATGCGGCTCCGGCGTTTCACGTCGGCTTTGCGGCGCGCTTCGGGATCAGAGATATTCAGATGGACAGGAAGTATACGATGAGGTATCGGTCGATAGTGGAGGCGCTGGCGGATCACGCGCAGGCGGCGCCGGATAAATTATGCGTGGCGGATATTGCGGCGGAGGTTTGTTACCGGGAGGCGTGGGAGCGCGTCAAAATCGCCTCGCAAAAACTAAGGGAAAAGGGAATCGGCCCGTCTGATTTTGTGGCGGTCGAATGTACGCAGAACGCGGATTTTCTGTTTGCGTGCCTGGGCTGCCAATTGCTGGGCGCGGTTTCGGTTCCTTTAGAAAAGGGCGCGTCGATTGAGCGCGTCACAGAAATTGCCGGGGAGACGGAGGCAAAGCTTGTCATTTCCCGCACGGCGTACGCTCTGGAACATACGATGCCGATAGACGAACTGTTTTCTGCGCGGGCGGAAGCGCCGGAGCCGGAGGCTTTTCCGGACGCAGAAGCGGTGGCGGAAATCCTGTATACTACGGGCACGACAGGAAAATCCAAAGGGATTGTGCTTACAAACGGGAACAATATGGCCGTGGCGGAAAATATTATCGACGGCACGAAAATGAAACCGGAAAGCATCGAGCTGATTCCGCTGCCCTTAAGTCATTCGCATGGACTGCGCAGCTGCTACGCCGATCTGTTAAACGGCAGCACTATGGTTCTTGCGGACGGGGTAATGCGCGTAAAACAGGTATTTGAACTGATTGAAAAATATCAGGTAAACGCGTTTGACTTGTCGCCGAGCGCGGCAAAAATCCTGATCAGACTTTCCAACGGCAGCTTTGGCCGATACAGCGGCCGGACGGATTTTATTCAGATCGGAACGGCGGTATTGGAAGAAGAACTGAAACAGGAGTTATGCCGTCTGTTTCCCGACAGCCGCCTGTATAATTTCTACGGTTCCACGGAAGCGGGCAGAAGCTGCGCGCTGGATTTTAACCGGGAAAAAGACCGGCCGGGCTGCATCGGCAGGCCGACCTGTCACGCCAGATTTATTGTCACCGATGAGGAACGCAAGGTCATCCGCTCCGACAAAGACCATATGGGACTTCTGGCGGTTGCCGGCGAGATGAACATGCAGGGCTATTTTAAGGCGCAGGCGCTGACGGACGAGATTTTGCGCGACGGCTATATTTATACTACGGATTTGAGTTATATCGACGAAGAAGGATTTGTTTATGTGCTGGGGCGCGCCGACGATGTGATCAATTATCAGGGAATCAAAATTGCGCCGGAAGAAATCGAGATGCACGCGCGGCACTGCAAAGGCGTAAAGGAATGCGCCTGCGTACCGGTAAGCGATCCGATCTGCGGGCAGGTTCCCAAGCTGTTTGTGGTCGTGCAGGACGGGGCGCGGTTTGATAAAGCGCAGGCATTGTCTGAACTCGCGGAGCATATTGACGCAAATAAAATGCCGAAAAAAATAGAAGTGATTGACGAGATTCCCAAAACTTCGAACGGAAAGATACTGAGACGGAAATTGCGGGAGTTATAATTCCGATACGCAATTAAAAAATGATAAAAATTTGATATAATTCCGAAACAGAATTAAAAATGCAAAAAACATATAGAATGATTCCGAATAAGAATTAAAAGAGCAAATCAGAGTGTTATTTTATCATCATTCAAAACCAATTCACAGGAATAGGAGGATGAAGGATGAAAAAGAAACAATTTCTGATGATGGGGTTATGCGCGATGCTTGCCGCGGGAGCAGCGGGGACCATGGCGCAGGCGAAGGATGAGACGGCAAAATTAAACCTTGCTTACCAGTATGGGCTTGCATATGCGCCGCTGATTGTAGCGCAGGAAAACGGGATGATCGAGGCGGCTTATAAAGAAGCGACCGGGAAAGAACTGACGGTAACATGGACGCAGATGAATTCCGGCGCGGACATCAATACCGGAATCGCATCGGGCGACCTGCAGGCGGGATTTATGGGAGTTGCTCCCGCGATTACAGGCGTTACAAGCGGCCTGGGATATAAAATTTTTACCAATATTTCCGGTCAGGAACACGGGCTGATGACCAGCGATCCTGATGTGAACGAACTGGCGGATCTGGTAGGCACCGATAAACAGGTGGCGCTGGTAAACAATGGTTCTATCCAGCATATTATTCTTGCGCGGGCGCTGGATCACGCGGGATTTGACGCGCATGCCCTGGATGCAAACCTGGTAATTTTAAGCCATCCGGACGGAATGGCCTCTCTGGTATCCGGAAGCCTTCCCTGCCATCTGACGACCAATCCGTATCTTTACCAGGAACGCGACAATGCGGATCTGCACGAAGTATCCGGAATCTCAGACGTGTGGACGGCGGAAAACTCCTTTATTGTGGGAATTGCCTCTGAGACACTGAAAGAGGACGACCCGGAACTGTATCAGGCGCTTTGCGACGCGGTAGCCGAAGCGATTGATTTTATCAATGAAAATCCGGAAGAGGCCGCGGCGATTACCTGCGAATATGACGGCAACAGTCTGGAAGACGAAACGGAATATATGCAGAAAGGCGTTTACAGCACAGAAACGACCGGCGTTTTTGAACTTGCTAAATTTATGGCGGACAATGCATTTATTGAAAACGCGCCGGAGGAGTATACCGATTTAGTATTTGACAATGTGACAGGGGACTAACAGAAAGGATGTAACATGAACCGTTCAAAGGAAAGACTGCACAGCATTCTCTCGCAGATATTATTTGTGGTTCTGGTGGGAGCGTGCTGGGAGACCGTGGCAAAACTGAAGGTATTCGGCACAAAGTCGGATCTGATCTTTCCGCCGTTGGAAGCGATCGGCAGGGCGTTTGTGACCAATATTTTCAATCTGGGCGCCGGAACGTCGTTTTGGGTATATATTTATAATTCTATGCGGCTTTTGCTGATCGGCCTTGTAATCGGCATCGGTCTTTCCTTTGTATTTACGGGCTTGTCGATGATCAGCCGGACATTCTATTATATTTACAATCTGGTAGTGTCCATATTCGACCTGCTTCCGGGCGTCGCTCTGCTTCCGGTGGTGATTATTATTTTTGGGATCAAGCCGGCGGTGATTGTATTTCTGATCGCACATTCGGTTATCTGGCCGATGTCGCGCAATATACTGGACGGGTTTCTGGCGGTGCCCGTGATCTATGTGGAGGCGGGAAAGAACATCGGCTTAAAAGGAGTACGGCTTCTGACGGGCGTTTACATACCGGCGACGGCTTCGTATGTGATTTCCGGGCTGAAAGTAAGCTGGGCGAGGGCGTGGCGCGGCCTGATCAGCGCTGAAATGATCTTCGGCATTGCGGCCAGCCCCGGAATCGGATTTTACATCAATCAGATGAGGACAAACTTAAAAAACGCGGAAATGTATGCGACGTTGATCGTGATTGTCCTGATCGGCGTAATCGTACAGTACGGGATTTTTGCGCCGATTGAGAAATATACAGTGAAACGCTGGGGGATGTCCAAATGAGCGAGCGGGAAACAGTATTAAAAATCAGCCATTTAAATAAGCGCTATCAGGATGAAGGGAATCCGTCCGGGAACATTCTGGAGGATTTTAACCTGGAAGTAAAGCGCAATGAGTTTCTGTGTATCCTCGGACCTTCCGGATGCGGCAAGACCACTTTGCTGCGCTGTATCGCCGGCTTTGAGGAATTTGAGGGAGAGGTATCCATAGAGGGCAAAGCAAAGACTGAGCCGGATACCGACCGCATTATGGTTTTCCAGGACTTTAATCAACTGTTTCCGTGGAAGACGGTGGAGAAGAACATTCAGTATCCCTTAAAGCAGCAGGGCGTGCAAGACAAACAAACGCTGCAGCGGATTACGGCGGAGTATCTGGAAAAAGTAAATCTGCCGGGGATTGAGAAAAAATATCCCCACCAGTTGTCCGGAGGCATGAAACAGCGCGTGGCGATTGCCAAGGCGCTGGCGTTAAAGCCCAAGATCATTTTGATGGACGAGCCGTTTGCGGCGCTGGACGCCATGACGCGCAACAGGCTGCAGGCGGAACTGATCAGTATTTCCGCGGACGAAGACTGTACGTTTATTTTTATTACGCACAATATTCAGGAAGCGATCGTGCTGGGCAGCAGGGTGATTCTGATGTCCAAGAACGGAAAGATCAAGATCGAGGAACAAAATACCATTGCGCGTCCCGTCACTCCGGCGTCGGAAGGATACGCCCGGATGTGGACGCGGCTGCACGATGCACTGGAAGAATAAACCGCGGCGGCTTTTGCGCCGGGGAAAATAAATCTGCCGAAACGGCGCATACTAAGCGTCAGGAGGCAGATTTTATTATGGAAACTTTGTTGATCAAAAACGGAACGGTTCATGATGCGGTCCGCCCACAGGCATATCGGGCGGATATTTTAATTGCGGATAAAAAGATTGTAAAGGTGGGCGACCGGATTACGGATACGCAGGCGCGGGTAATTGACGCGCAGGGGCGGCAAGTCTATCCGGGATTTGTGGAGGCGCATTGTCATCTTGGCGTAAGCGGATACGGAATCGGTTTTGAAGGGGACGACTGCAATGAAGTGACCGAAATCCTTTCGCCTGAGTTACAGGCGCTCGACGCCATTAATCCGCAGGACCCGGTGTTTGCGCTTGCCGTACAGGGCGGCGTTACCTGCGCGGCGACCGGTCCGGGAAGCGCGAACGTGCTGGGCGGTACCTTCGCAGCAATTAAGACTTACGGAACGCGGGCGGACGATATGGTTGTGCGCTGCCCGGCAGCAATGAAATGCGCGTTCGGTGAAAACCCTAAAAATAACTATAAAGAGAAAAACAATTATTCCCGCATGGGCACGGCTTCAAAGCTGCGTGTGGCCCTTCGCAGCGCGCAGGAATACAAAGAACGTCTGGAAGCGGCAAAGTCGGTGAGCGAACGCCCGCAGTACGACGCGAAGCTGGAAGCGCTGCTTCCGGTTCTGGCGCGCGAAATTCCCTTAAAGGCGCATGTGCATCAGGCAAATGATATTTTTACGGCGATCCGCATTGCAAAAGAGTTTCATGTGAAGCTTACCCTGGAGCACTGCACGGACGGTTCCCTGATTGCGGATGAACTTGCAAAAGAGGGATATCCCGTCTGCGTCGGCCCCACGTTCGGACACGCGACAAAGGTGGAACTGAAAAATACCAGTTTTCGTACGCCGGGCGATCTTGCGCGGGCCGGCTGCCGGGTATCGATCATCACCGATTCCCCGATCATACAGCAGCAGTACTTAGCGCTTTGCGCGGGCATGGCGGTAAAGAGCGGCATGGACGCGTTTGCGGCGCTGCAGGCGATTACGATTAATCCCGCCCTGCATATCGGGATCGAGGATCGCGTCGGATCCATCGAGATCGGAAAAGACGGGGATCTGGTGATTGCCGACGGCGATCCGATGATTTCCAGCACGCGCATTCTGTATACGATCATTGACGGGCAAATCCGCTACAAGGCGGAGAAAATGCCCTGATTTGCGCAAACTTTCCGGCGCATCAGCCAAAGACGGGAACCGCAAAGAAAATTTGTATATCGCAACTTTGATTTTCTGCGAAATTTTACTTACATGGCGTCCAAAAAGATGATAAAATAAAAAGGAAAGCAGAATGGTTATGTAAGCGGAATCGCAGGAGGTTTTTTATGTATCAGGTTGGAGAATATATTATTTACGGCACCGTGGGCGTGTGCAGGGTTGAGGCGGTAGGCGCCTTGGATATGCGCGGGGTGCGCAAGGAAGTGGATTATTATACGCTGTCTCCTGTTTATCAGGGCGGCACGATTTTTATTCCGATCGATACGTCCGTATTTCACCGACCGGTTCTGACAAGAGAAGAAGCGTTGTCGCTGATCAGTAAAATTCCGGAAATTGACGGCGATGTTTATGAAAATAAAAATCCCCGTCTGCTTAACGAGCATTATCAGGCATACTTAAAGAGCGGGGACTGCATGGATCTGGTGCGGGTGGTCCGCGCGATCTATGCCAAAGGGAAATCGGTTTCCGAAAAAGGGCGCAAGCTCAGCCAGGTAGACGAACGCAGCATGCAGATTGCCGAGCAGATGCTTCATAACGAGCTGGCGACCGCTCTTGAGATCGAACCGGGCGAGGTAAAAGACTTTATTACAAAGACGTTAGAGGAAGCTTCTTAAATAAGCGAAAACAGGCGGACGCAATGCCCGCCTGTTTTTGTATTTGCGAAAAATTCCGGTGTGACAAAAACAGTGACACCGCCTGCGTTTCGTGGTATATTGGTTGGGAAAAGAAAAACAGGATGAAGAAAAGCAGGATGAATACAGAGAAAAATACCAACGCAGAAATTTTTGAGAGAATGCCGGTTCCGCGCGCTGTGCGGATGATGGCGGTGCCAACGGTGATCAGCCAGTTGATCGTATTGATCTACAATATGGCGGACACCTTTTTTATCGGGCGCACGGCGAATCCTTATATGGTGGCGGGCGCGTCCCTGATACTGCCGATTTTTAATATTACGCTGTCGCTTTCCGGGCTTGCAGGGGTGGGCGGCGGCGCGTTGATTTCGCGGCTTCTGGGCAGAAAACAAACGGAAGAGGCGGGAAAAGTATACAGCTTTTGCATCTATTTAGGCGTACTGGCCGCCGCGCTGTTCTCCCTTGGCGTATTGTTTTTTATGCGGCCGCTGATGCGTCAGCTCGGCGCGGACGGAAATACCTACCGTTATGCGTCAAACTATGCGTTTTTCGTTATTGTCTGCGGCGCTGTGCCGACGGTTCTGTCCAATACGCTGTCGACTCTGCTGCGCAGCGTCGGCGAGTCGAAAAAGGCGGGTTTTGGAATTACGTTAGGCGGAGCGGTTAACATTGCGCTGGATCCGCTGTTCATGTTTGTGCTTCTGCCGGATGGGATGGAGATTACCGGCGCCGGGGCGGCGACCTGCCTTTCCAACTGTATCGCCTGCGCATATTTTATCACGGTGCTGTTTCGGATGCGCAAAACTTCTGTGCTGCGGCTCTGCCCGCCTTTGCGTTTGCCACAAAAAAGAAGCCTTGCAGAAATCTTTTTTGTGGGCGTGCCGTCCGCGGTCACGACGTTTTTGTTTGATTTTGACTATATTGTGATCGACCGCCTGATGTCCGGCTACCATGACATTGCTCTTGCGGCCGTAGGCATTGTTCTGAAAGTAGAACGCCTGCCCTTAAACATCGGCATCGGGATCTGCCAGGGCATGATGCCGATTATTGCCTACAATTATTCCGCGAAGAATTATCCGCGCATGAATGAAACGAAACGCTATTCTCTTAAACTGGGGCTGGTCTGCGCGGCTGTCAGCATTACGCTTTATGAACTTTTTGCGGGACAGATTATGACGGTTTTTATCCGGGACGCGCAGACGGTAGCGCTTGGGACGAAATTTTTGCGCATCCGCGTGCTTGCTACGCCGCTGATGTTCCTGAGCTTCTTCCATGTGTATCTGTTTAACGCGTTCGGCGAGGGCGGGCATGCGCTTTTCCTCGGCGTCATGCGATGGGTGGTATTTAACATCCCCATGCTGTTTTTCTTAAACTGGCTGATTGGAATGTATGGAATCGTATGGTCCCAGCTGGCGGCGGATATCTTTACAGTGCTGCTTTCGCTGGCGGCGTACCGGAAATATGAAACGGAGGCGTTTACCACTGGAACATAAAAAGGTCATTTTTCATATTGATGTAAATTCGGCTTTCTTGTCCTGGGAGGCGGTATACCGTCTGCAAAACGGCGCGCGGGAAGATCTGCGCGAGGAAACGGCGGCTGTTGGAGGGGATATGGCGACGCGCCACGGAGTTGTCCTGGCAAAGTCGCTTGCGGCAAAGAAATACGGCGTCCGCACGGGCGAGAGTCTCGTGGAGGCGATGCGCAAATGCCCGCATCTGCGCATCGTGCCGCCCAATCATGCGCTGTATAAAAAATATTCCGACGCATTTATCCGGGTTTTAGAGCAGTATTCGCCGGACGTGGAGCAGTACAGCATCGACGAGGCGTTTGTGGATATGAGCGGGACGCAGGGACTGTGGGGCGACCCGCGCACGGCGGCGGACCGCATCCGCAGACAGATACGCAGCGAACTGGGATTTACCGTAAACATCGGTATTTCAGAAAATAAGCTGCTGGCAAAGATGGCGAGTGATTTTGAAAAACCCGATAAGGTGCATACGCTTTGGAAGGAGGAGATTCCAAAGAAAATGTGGCCGCTTCCGGTATCGGATCTGCTGTTTGTGGGCAAAGCGACGGAGGCAAAGCTGTCCGCCCTGGGAATCCATACAATCGGGGAACTGGCAAAAGCGGACCGCGCAGTGCTGAAAAGCCATTTGAAAAAGCATGGGGAAGCCATCTGGGAATTTGCAAACGGCATCGACGTATCGCTGATCCGGCCGGCGGCGGATAACAAGGGTTATGGGAACAGTACGACCATTGCCTTTGACGTGACCGATGCGCCGACGGCAAAGCTGATCCTTCTTTCGCTGGCGGAGACCGTGGGCGCCAGGCTGCGCGCGGCGGGCGTGCGTGCGGAGGTGATCGCGGTGGGAATTAAAAATTCCGATTTCCGCTATACCAGCCATCAGACGACGCTTCCCGGCGCGACCAACATCACGCAGGAAATTTACGGCTGCGCCTGCCGGCTTTTCGACGAATTGTGGGACGGGACGGCGATCCGCCTTTTGGGGATCCATGCCGGCCGCGTCAGCGACGGCGAAAGCGTGCGCCAGCTCGACCTGTTTTCGCGGGAGAATTATGAAAAACTGGAAAAAGTAGATACCGCAGTGGACAAGATACGGCAAAAATATGGCAAAGATTCCATTATGCGCGCGTCTTTTATGAAAAAACCGTTCAACCACATGGCGGGCGGCACAAAGGAAGGACTGGAACGCGGCGCAGACTAGGCTATTTCAGCGCGTCGCGCAGGGCCTCCACCGCCTTTCGCTGCGCCCCGGATAACTGTTTCGGGATTTTCAGATGGAGGTTCAAATACAAATCCCCGCGGCTGCCGATTTCGGGAGGGTAATGTAAGCCCTTGCCGGGAATGCGCAGTTTGCGCTCCGGCGACGTGCCGGCGGGCAGATCAAAGAAAAATTCTTCGGTGAGGGAAGAAATTTTGATGGGGCCGCCTAATACCAGCGTGTGGAAGTCGATCATATAATCGAGATAAAGATGATAAGCCTGCCGCGTGTAACCGGGTTTATCGCGCAGAAGGAGAATCACCGCGTAACAGTTGTCGGGATAATGCACGCGCAGATATTCCGTAAGACTGCCGTCTCCGACGATCACATCTTCTAAAGGAAAGGACTGGCGCTCGTAAGTATCTCTGGGGATTTTCACCTGAAACGCCCATTCTTTATCCGAGTCTTCCGGCGAAAAAGAAGGAAGATCCGGCGCAGGTTTGGGAAGAACGGCATGCTTGACCACTTCCCGGAACGTTTCTTCCATATCCAGCCATACGGCAATGCGGATGACATGCTTAAATGTTTCTTCCGGAGGATGGGGCTGATAGTGATGATGCCCGCAATTTTCACAGTCCCCGCTGCATTCGCCGTCTCCGTGTCCGCAGTGCCCTTCTTCGGCGTTTGTATGCTGCGCGGAATAGCTTTTTTTGTATGCTTCATGGCCGTAATAATCATAAATTTTGCGTTTTCCGGCGTCGGAAAGAACAGCGTACGCTTCCTGGATGTTCTGGAACGCTTCTCTGTCTTCCTGATTTCCGGAGGAATCGGGATGATATTTTTTTGCCAGTTTTCGGTAGGCGTTTTTGATTTCTTCGGCCGTGGCGTCACGGCGGACGCCTAAAATATCATAATAATTTTGCATGCTGCGCTTCCTTTAATAAGAACGTTGCGGTACTTTATCCATCAGAACGGATTGACAACGAAAAATCACACCGGCCGGAGCGTGTTCCCGGGATAAATATGTGTGAGACCGGACACCTCCGATACGGGAAATCCCGCACTCCTCCCGGAACTGGTGTGATAAATTTATTATAGGAGCCGCGCGGGAGAAAATCAAGTTTATATTTGAATTGACGAACGATGTAAAATCGGCTATCTTAGAAGAAAAAATAATATACGGCGCGGAGGGATATGTATATGGAACAGAACGTTCAGGACGAGGAGCAGCTTTCGCTGCTTTCAAAAAGAAAAAAAGGATTGCTGCGGATGGTGTTCAGCCGAATCGGGATGATGGCGGTTCTGATCCTGCTGCAGATCGCCGTTTTTCTGTCTTTATATCGCTGGTTTGCGGAGTATTTCAGATGGTTTGCCGCCGCGCAGGCCCTCTTTTCCATTGGCATGGTATTTTATTTATTTAACTGCGATATGGATGCCACTGCAAAACTGACCTGGCTGAACCTGATTATGCTGGTTCCCGTACCCGCTACGATCATGCTCTGGTTTACGCAAAATGAAATCGGGCACCGCAGCGTAAACCATATCCTGAAAGAACGGATCAAAGAGAGCAGAGAACTTCTTACGCAGGACGCAGAGATTCTCTCTGAGCCGGATATCGTGAATTCCGGCACCGACGACTTAAACAAATATATGAACCGGAGCAACAGCTTCCCCATATATCAGAACACGGAAACAACCTATTTCCCGCTGGGGGAGGAAATGTTTTCGGCAATGCTTTCGGAATTGAAGAAAGCGGAAAAATACATCTTTATGGAATACTTTATCATCGAGGAAGGAAAGATGTGGGGAAGCATTCTGAAGATCCTTGCGCAGAAAGCGGCGCAGGGCGTTGACGTGCGTGTGATGTATGACGGCATGTGCGAAATATCCCTTCTTTCGTCGGATTACCCGAAGCGGATGGAAAAACTTGGGATCCAGTGCAAAGCGTTTTCACCCGTTATGCCGTTTGTCTCTACGCACTACAATTACCGGGATCACCGCAAGATTCTTGTGATTGACGGCAAAGTTGCCTTTAACGGCGGCGTAAATCTGGCCGACGAATATATCAACCATATTTCAAAATACGGGCACTGGAAAGATACGGCGATCATGCTGAAAGGCGATGCGGCCGCAAGCTTTACCCGGATGTTCCTTCAGATGTGGAACCTTACCGAAAAGGAGACGGACTGGAGCGCTTGCAAAGAAGCGGCGCAGCCGCGAAAGGCGCAGGGGACCGGATATGTGATACCGTATTGCGACTGTCCTCTGGATGAAGATAAGGTAGGAGAAATGGTTTACATTGATATTTTAAACCGTGCGAAAAGCTATGTCCATATTATGACCCCCTACCTGATATTGGACAATGAACTGGAAACGGCGCTGAAATATGCCGCGCAAAGAGGCGTGGATGTAAAACTGATTCTTCCGGGCATACCGGATAAAAAAGCGGTTTACGCGCTTGCAAAATCACATTATAAATCGCTGGTTCGCGCGGGAGTCAGGATTTATGAATATACGCCCGGATTTGTTCACGCGAAACTATTCGTAAGCGATGACGAAAAAGGCGTGGTCGGCACGATCAATCTCGACTACCGCAGTTTATATCATCATTTTGAGTGCGCCACTTATTTATATCAGACGGCGTGCATATCAGACATGGAGAGAGATTTCCAGAAGACGCTTGCAAGCTGCCGGACAGTGACAGAGGAGAGCATCCAAAAGGAGCATCTGTCTTATAAACTTACCGGCAGGCTGCTGAAAATATTTGCTCCGCTTTTGTAGCTAAGTTTATGGAGAAAAGCATGAGAATAGATCATACCGCACTATATGTAAAAGATTTGGAAGCTGCCCGAGATTTCTTTGTCACTTACCTCGGAGGCCATTCCAATGATGGGTACCACAATCAATCAACAGGCTTCCGGTCTTTTTTCATCAGCTTTGATGACGGAACAAGACTGGAAATAATGACAAAGCCGGAAATGGAAGACGCAGAGAAAACATGGAACCGTACCGGTTATGTACACGTTGCTTTTTCTGTTGGCAGCAAAAAACTTGTTGACGAGTTGACGGAAAGACTGAGAGCAGATGGTTTTTCCGTTATAAGCGGCCCCAGAACAACGGGAGACGGGTATTACGAGAGCTGCATAGTTGCGATGGCAACCAGATTGAGATAACAGTATGAATCGTCCAATACAAGCTGCAAACAGATAGTGATAACGGATACGGAAAAATGATTATACAGACAGGAATGAGAACGGATATTCCGGCATTTTATTCAAAATGGTTTATAAACAGAATAACGGAGGGATTTGTATGCGTGAGAAACCCTTACAATCCAAATCAGGTAACAAAGTATAGTCTTTGGCCGGAAGTGGTAGATCTGATTGCATTTTGCACGAAAAATCCGACGCCGATGCTGCAGTATCTGAACCGGTTAAAAGCCTACGGACAATATTGGTTTGTGACGATTACTCCCTACGGAAAAGATATTGAACCCAACGTTCCGGATAAGGAAAAGATAATACAAAGCTTTATAAAATTATCAGAAACCGTAGGAATAGACAGCGTAGGCTGGCGATACGATCCGATTTTTGTAGATACAAAACATTCCGTGGAATGGCATATAGATGAATTTAAAAAAATGGCGGCTGCGCTAAGCGGATATACAAAGACTTGTGTAATCAGTTTTATCGATATTTATAAAAAGGTGGAGCGGAATTTCCCGGAAGCAAGGGCGGTATGCAGCGAGGATAGAATTACAATCGGCAGGAATTTTATAGAGATTGCCGCAAAATACGGCATGCTTATAAGACCATGTGCCGAAGGCAATGAATTAGCCGAATACGGCGCAGATTGTTCGGGCTGCATGACGGCGGAGACTTTTGAAACAGCGCTGCATCATAGATTAGAAATCCCAAAAGGAAAGATCAATCAAAGGAATGGGCTGTGCGCCTGCGTGCTTGGAGCAGATATAGGCGCTTATGATACCTGCGGTCATTTGTGCAAATATTGTTATGCCAATACAGATGCGCGTTTGGTAAAAACCAATATGAAAAAACATAACCCGGAATCTCCTTTTTTATTGGGAGAAAGTATGCAGGGAGACGTTATGCACGAAGCTGTTCAGAGAAGCTGGATTGACAGACAGATGCGATTTAGTTTCTGAAAAGAAATTGACAAAAACAGGTCTGCGGCTTATAATATAACTGCTGTTATATAACAAATATTATAAAAAGAAAGGAAAACCATGCCGCCAAAACCTAAAATCACAAAAGAAATGGTCATTGACGCCGCCTTTGAGGTTGCCCGCGAAACAGGTGCGGAAAATATTAACGCAAGAACAGTCGCAAAAAAGCTGAACTGTTCTACGCAGCCTGTTATGTATCACTTTGCAACGATTGAGGAATTGAAAAAAGCCGTTTATGCAAAGGCGGACCGCTATCATTCCGAATATCTGATGAATATGGAAGGCGAGCGCGAAGGCGTTATGCTCGGAATTGGGCTGAACTATATCCGTTTTGCGATGGAAGAACCGCATCTGTTCCGATTCCTCTTTCAATCAAACTTTTTTACCGGAACGACTCTGCTTGAAATGATAGACGCCGAAGAACTTGCTCCTGTCCTTTTGGCAATGCAGGGAGCGGTTGGAGGAAGTATCGAACAGGTAAAGGAAATCTTTATAACCATTTTTTTGTTTGCTCACGGATATGCGAGTATCATCGCTAACAATTCATTGG